>CBDTYJ010000084.1:0-9575 GCA_965364575.1 uncultured Gammaproteobacteria bacterium | reverse complement strand
GGATCCCACGCAGCATAAAACCCCGTGGGCGGATCGAAGTCCGGACCCAGGATACCGATCAGGCCGGTGCTGCCGGTGTTCCGCGGTTCATCCGGACCGTTGGAATCCGAGAAACAACCGGCAACGGAAATAGAAAGCAGCAGCACGGCCGCGAAGTTCAGGGTTCTCATTATTCTGACTCCTCCCGGAGAGGCAGGGTGATGCAAATGTTCTTTTTAGGAATTCTATTAAGAGTTCAGTAAGACTACGCTTGAACTTTAGCACCGTGCAAGCCTTCGGACAGTGCGTATGAATCCCAGCCGTCGAAAGGGCAGATCGCCCACCGCGGGCGTTGCTACCGGGCGGTTCCGGATAATCGCCGGAAGGTGGCGCGGGCGGCGGTTGGCGTTTCCGGCGCTTCCAGACGTGCGGCCCACTGCGGACCGGGTGCGGGAGACCCTGTTCAACTGGCTGGCGCCGGTGATCGAGGGGGCAAGATGCCTGGACCTGTTCGCCGGCAGCGGCGCGCTCGGTCTCGAGGCCCTGTCCCGGGGAGCGGCGGCGGTCACCTTCGTGGACAAGGAGCCCCGGCTGATCCGGGCCATCGCGGCTCATCTCGACACCCTCGGCTGCGAGACCGGCTCGACCCTCTGCGCCGAGGCGTCGACTTATCTGGCGGCCAGGCCGGAGCCCTTCGACATCGTGTTTCTGGACCCCCCGTTCGCCAGCGGCCCATTGGATGCATTATGTCAAATGATCTCGGGCACGGGCGTCCTCAGCCCGGGCGGGCGCATCTATCTGGAGCAGGATGCGGGCGCCGAGCCCCCGAAATTGCCGCCAGACTGGGAAATCCTGCGCAGCGCGCGGGCAGGCAATGTGCGTTACCATCTCGCGTCCAGCCGGTCGGGGGCCGGTGAGAACAAAGAACAAGACGCCGAGCAGGGAGCGCCATGACCGCCGCAGCCATGTACCCGGGGACCTTCGATCCCATCACCAACGGCCATCTCGACCTCATCCGCCGGTCCGCCCGCGTGTTCCCGAGGGTGGTGGTGGCGATCGCCGCCAACCCCGGCAAGGCGCCCATGTTCACCCTGACCGAGCGGGTGGTGCTGGCCGAGGAGGTGCTGGACGGCATCGAGGGCGTCGAGATCGCCGGCTACAGCGGCCTGACCGTGGATTTTGCCCGTGAGCACGGGCTCGGGGTCATGATCCGTGGTCTGAGGGCGGTGTCCGACTTCGAGTTCGAATTCCAGCTCGCCACCATGAGCCGCCAGATCGCCGAAGACGTGGAGACGGTATTCCTGACCCCCACCGAGCAGTTCAGCTTCATCTCTTCCAGCATGATCCGGGAGATCGCCATGCTCGGCGGCGACGTGTCCAAGTTCGTCCACCCGAAGGTCGAGGCGGCCCTCCGGGCGAAGGCCGTCGAGCGCGGTCGTTAGGGCCGACCCATGTCCCTGCGGATCACCGATCAGTGCATCAACTGCGATGTCTGCACGCCGGAATGCCCCAACGAGGCCATCTACATGGGCCCTGAGATCTTCCACATCCGGCCCGAGCGCTGTACCGAGTGCGTGGGCCATTTCGAGCTGCCCCAATGCCAGGAGGTCTGCCCCGTGGAGTGCATCATCCCCGATCCGGACCACACCGAGTCCCGGGAAGCCCTGGCGGCCAAGGCGGAGACTCTGAAGCAGGCCCGGACCCGCGCCGCAAGCTGAGGCAGGAATACGCACATGTATCAAGGATTGAAGCCCCTCTTCCTGCTGTTCGTTATCGCGACAGCCCACGTCCTGCCCGCCGCGGCCGCCACGCCCGGCAAGTCGGCGATCGCGTCGGCGCATCCCATGGCCACCGCGGCCGGCCACGAGATCCTGGAGCGCGGCGGCAATGCCTTCGATGCGGCGGTGGCGGTGAGCGCGGCGCTGGCGGTGGTGGAACCGTTCAGCTCGGGTCTCGGCGGCGGCGGACTCTGGCTGTTGCACCAGGCCGAGGATCAGCGGTCCGTGATGGTGGACGGCCGCGAGGTGGCGCCCGCCGCGGCCACCGCTGACATGTACCTGGACGGGCAGGGCGATCCGATCCCCCGGGCATCCCTGGACGGTCCCCTGGCGGCGGCCATCCCGGGTCTGCCGGCGGCCCTGGTACACCTGGCCGAGAATTATGGACAACTGCCCCTGGCGGAGAGCATCGGGCCCGCCATCCGCCTCGCCCGGAATGGATTCCCGCTCTATGCACGCATGCGTCTGGGTCTCAAATACAAGCAGAAGCTGATCCGGCGCTGGCCGGCCGGCAGCGGGATATTCTTGGCCAATGGAGAGCTGCCCGATGACGGCCATGTGATCCGCCAGCCGGCCCTGGCGGAGACGCTACAGCGTCTGGCGGACCGGGGGCGGGATGGTTTCTACGCCGGCGAGCTGGCCGCCACCATGGTCGAGGATGTGCGTGCGGCGGGCGGCATCTGGACGCTCGAGGATCTGGAACGCTATGCGGTGAAGGAGCGGGCCCCGATCGAGTTCACCTACCGGGGCGTGAAGATCATCTCGGCGCCGCCGCCGTCCTCGGGCGGCGTGGCGCTGGCAAACATGTTCAACATACTCGGCGGCTTCGAGCTGAATGGGATGGATGACGTCACGCGCGTCCATCTCACGGTGGAGGCCATGCGCCGTGCTTACCGCGACCGGGCAGAGTACCTGGGGGACAGCGATTTTGTGGCCGTGCCGGTCGGTATGCTGACCCATCCCTTCTATGCGGACGGCCAGCGCGCTTCCATCCGTCTCGACCGGGCGACCCCGAGCTCGACCCTGCCGGGTTACCAGGGTGCCGAGCCCGAGGGTCGTCACACGACCCATTACTCAGTGCTGGACGGGGACGGCAACCGGGTGGCGGCCACGCAGACCATCAACGGCTGGTTCGGCTCCGGTTACGTGATCCCGGGAACCGGCGTGCTGCTGAACAACGAGATGGACGATTTCGCCATCAAGCCCGGCGTGCAGAATCTCTATGAATTGGTCGGGGCTTCGGCCAACGCCATCGCGCCGGGCAAACGGCCCTTGTCGAGCATGTCGCCCACCTTTGCCGAGTCGGACCGGGGTGTGATCATCCTCGGCACACCCGGTGGCAGCCGCATCATCACCATGGTCCTGCTGGGCCTGATGACCTGGATGGACGGCGCCGACGCCAACGCCGTCGCCAGCCTGCCCCGTTACCACCATCAGTACCTGCCGGACCGGATCTATTTCGAGCCGGCCGCCTTCGATGAGGCCACGCGCAGGGGCCTGGCAGAACTCGGTCACGAGCTGCAGGAGTCGAACCGGCTCTACGGCAACATGAACGTGGTGACCTGGGATTTCGAAGGCGGCGAAGTCCGGGCCGCCTCGGACCCGCGGAACGAGGGCGGCGCCGCAGTGCGGGTCTACTAGCGCTGACAGCAGTGACAGAAGAAGGTGGATCGCTGGCCCAGTACCGCCTGCCGGATCGGCGTGCCGCAGCCCGGGCAGGGTTTGCCGCCGCGGCCATAGACGTTGAGCGCCTGGGCGAAGTAGCCCGGCTGGCCGTCTCCCCAGGTGAAATCCCTCAGCGTCGTGCCGCCCTGCTCGATGGCGTCCGACAACACGCCGCGGATGGCAGCGGCCAGAGCTCCGTAGCGCGGTCTTGATACCCGCCCGGCCGCGCGGCGGGGATCGATGCCGGCCCGGTACAGGGCCTCGCTGGCGTAGATATTGCCCACGCCGACCACGATGCGCCCGTCCATGATGAAGCCCTTGACTGAGGCACGCCGGCCCCGGCTGCGGGCCCACAGATAGTCGCCGTCAAAGGCCTCGTCCAGCGGCTCCGGGCCCAGATGCCGCAGCAGCGGGTGGCGCAGGGGATCGCGCCGGGTCCAGAGCATGGCCCCGAACCGGCGCGGGTCGTTGAAACGGAGGACCCGACCGCTATCGAGGGCAAGGTCCACATGGTCGTGAAGGCCGGGTTCCCGGGGCGTCTGCAGCACCCGCAGGGTGCCGGACATGCCCAGATGCATGATCAGGGTGCCGGCCCCGGTGCCCATCAGCAGATATTTCGCCCGGCGCGTGACGCGTTCGACCCGATTTCCGGGCAATTCCCGAGCCAGCCGCGCCGGGATCGGCCAACGCAGGCGGGGCTCCCGGATCGTGACCGAGGCCACGGTGGCACCCTCGATCCACGGCGCTATGCCGCGGCGCGTCGTTTCAACTTCCGGTAATTCGGGCATGATTTGATGGCCGCAGAGGCGGCGGACGGGCCGGACGCCCGTTTTCCGTGACGTCGTTATTTTGCTTTGGTTGACCCGCTTCCGTATATTTTGCGGGCTGACTTTCGATCAGGGATCCCCTTCCATGGACTATCTTTACGGCTTTCTGGACCTCGATTTCTGGGGCTATGTGCTGGTCTCCTTCATCATGGTCCAGACCACCGTGCTGTGCGTGACATTGTACCTGCACCGGGATGCGGCCCACCGCGGTCTCGACCTGCATCCGGCGCTGCGCCATTTCGCGCGCTTCTGGCTGTGGGTCAGCACCGGCATCTCGACCCGGCAATGGGTCGCCATCCACCGCAAGCACCATGCCCGCTGCGAGACGCCGGACGATCCCCACAGCCCCCAGGTCGAGGGTCTGAAAAAGGTCCTGCTCGAGGGCGCGGAACTCTATCAGGAAGAGGCCCGCAATCTTGAGACCATGGAGAAGTACGGGCGCGGGACACCCGACGACTGGCTGGAACGGCGCTTCTACAGCCACCAGAACATCGGTATCACCCTGTTCGTGATCGCCTGCCTGCTGCTGTTCGGGGTGCCCGGGATCATCATGATCGCGGTGCAGATGGTGTCACAGCCGCTGCTGGCCGCCGGCATCGTCAACGGCGTCGGACATTATGCCGGCTACCGGAATTTCGAATGCGACGACGCCTCCCGCAACGTGGTCCCCTGGGGTCTGCTGCTGGGTGGCGAGGAGCTGCACAACAATCATCACGCTTTCCCCAGCTCGGCCAAGTTCTCCATCCGGCCGTGGGAAGTGGACATCGGCTGGGGCGCGATCGTCGTCCTGCGCACGGTCGGTCTGGCTGAAGTGCGGAGAGTGGCGCCGAAGCCGAAGGTCGAGCCCGGGCGTGCGTCCATCGATCTGGAAACCGCGCGGGCGGTGATCGTCAATCGCATGCACGTGCTTCGTGACTACACGAGGACCGTGACCCTGCCGGTGCTCAAGCGGGAGCTGGCGGATCTCAAGGCTCACGGCAAGGCGCTGCCGGCGCGGGCGCGCAAACTGCTGGTGCGTCAGCCCGCGCTGTTGGATGCGGGTTCACGGGACCGTCTGCGCGAGCTGCTGGCGTCGAACCAGAAGCTGAAGACCGTGCATGAATTCCGCGAGCGTCTGCGGACCCTGTGGGATGGCGCCACCATGATCAGCAATGAGCGTCTGATCGCGCAACTCAGGGAATGGTGCCAGCAGGCGGAGGCAAGCGGCGTGCGGGGCCTGCAGGAATTCGCCGCCACTCTGCGCGGTTACACCATCTCTCCGGGGCGTCCGGTCTGATATCCAGCCGGGCTGGCCGGGGCCGATTCCCTTCGGCCGTTATCGATCCACAAAAAACCCCGCCATCGGCGGGGTTTTTTATCGGCGAGCGATCGCCCTTGTCCGGGGACAGCCTTACTTGATCTTGGCTTCCTTGAACTTGACGTGCTTGCGGACCTTGGGGTCGTATTTCATCACTTCCATCTTCTCGGGATGGAGGCGCTTGTTCTTGGTCGTGGTGTAGAAAAAGCCGGTGCCAGCCGTGGAGGTCAATCTGATCTTTTCGCGCATGACGGTACTCCTCAGATCTTCTCACCGCGGGCTCGCAGGTCCGCGACTACTTTTTCGAGGCCGAGCTTGTCGATGGTGCGCAGACCCTTCTGCGACACGCGCAGGGTCACGTAGCGCTTCTCGTCTTCCAGCCAGAAGCGGTGGGTATGCAGATTGGGCAGGAAGCGGCGACGGGTGCGATTGTTCGCATGGGACACGTTGTTCCCGGACATCGGTCGCTTGCCTGTGACCTGACAGACTCTGGACATCACTGAATTCCTCTGGATTCCGGGGCTGACGGGCAGCCCGAAGAGCGCGACTTTATACCAGCCCGGGGCCGATCGCGCAAGGAAGGCCGGGCCCGCGCTACCCGCGGAGCAGGCCCCGTTCGGCGAAGGACACGATGGCGCCGTCGCCGATCACCAGGTGGTCCAGCACTCGGATATCCACCAGCGCCAGCGCGTTCCTGAGACGGCGGGTGATCGCCTCGTCGGCCTGGCTGGGCTCGGCGATGCCGGAGGGGTGATTGTGGGCCAGGATCACCGCCGCGGCGTTGTGGGCGATGGCCTGACGGACCACCTCCCGGGGATGGACGCTGGCGCCGTCGATCGTCCCGCGGAACAATTCCTCTATGTTAATCAATCGGTTGCGGTTGTCCAGGTAGAGGCAGCAGAAGACCTCGTAGGGACGATCCCGGAGCCGGGCGGATAGATATTCCCGCACTTCGGCCGGGCTGCTCAAAGGACCCTCCCGCCGCAGCCCCTCGGCCAGATGACGCCGGGAGAGCTCGAGGCCCGCCTGGAGCTGGGCAAACTTGCCGGGTCCGAGCCCCGGGACCGCGCAGATCTGCCGTCGATCGGCGCTCAGCACCGCCCGCAGACTGCCGAACCGGGCCAGCAGCTCCCGGGCCAGGGCGACAGCCGATTTTCCGCGCACGCCGGAACGCAGCACGACCGCCAGCAGCTCCGCCTCCGAGAGGGCGGCGGGGCCGTGACTCAGCAGCTTGTCCCGCGGCCCTTCGCCGTCCGGCCAGCCCCGGATCGCCATCATCGAGTCTCCCGTATTCCCCGTCCGCAGCCTTATCAACCAGCCACGCATAGGATAAGCTGCCTCGCCCCACTTCGAGACGCGGGAAAATGGCTGAGCTTGACGGAAAAAAGGTCCTGCTGGGCGTTACCGGCGGCATCGCCGCCTACAAGAGCCCCGAGCTGGTCCGCCGGCTCCGGGAGCGGGGCGCCGAGGTGCAGGTGGTGATGACCGCCGGCGCTGCCCGCTTCGTCACCCCGATGACATTCCAGGCGGTGTCCGGCCGGCCTGTGCGCGATGCCCTGTGGGACGACGCTGCGGAGGCCGCCATGGGCCATATAGAGCTGGCGCGCTGGGCGGACCTGATCCTGGTCGCACCGGCCAGCGCCGACTTTATCGCGCGGCTGACCGCCGGGCTGGCCGATGACCTGCTGGCGACCCTGTGTCTGGCCAGCGACGCGCCCGTGGCCCTGGCACCCGCCATGAACCGGGTCATGTGGTCCGCCGCCGCCACCCGGGACAACATCGCCTGTCTGGGTTCACGGGGAGTGGCCGTCTTCGGCCCAGGCAGCGGCGACCAGGCCTGTGGAGAGACCGGCGAGGGCAGGATGCTGGAGCCGGACGAGCTGGTCGACCAGACCGTGACGATGCTGTCGCCGGCCTCGGGCTCGTTGACCGGAAAGAAGGTGGTGGTCACCGCAGGCCCCACCCGGGAGCCCATCGATCCGGTCCGCTACATCACCAACCGCAGCTCCGGCAAGATGGGTTTCGCGGTGGCTGCCGCCGCGCGCGCGGCCGGCGCCGAGGTGGTCCTGATCAGCGGCCCCGTCCATCAGCCGACCCCGGCCGGGGTTCAGCGGATCGACGTGGAGACCGCCGAGGAGATGTTGCGGGAGGCCACCGGCGCGGTCGCGGATGCGGATGTGTTTATCGCCGCAGCCGCGGTCGCCGACTATCGCCCGAAAGAAGCGGCCGGACACAAGATAAAGAAGCACGGCGAATCCATGGACCTGTCCCTCACCCGGGCCCCGGACGTGCTGGCGACCATCGCCGCCTCGGACCCGCGGCCGTTCGTGGTCGGCTTCGCCGCAGAGACCCGGGATCTGGAGGCCAATGCCCGCAAGAAGCTGGAGGGCAAAAAGCTGGATCTGATCGCTGCTAACCTGGTCGGCCAGGGCGTGGGTTTCGACTGCGACGACAATGCCCTGATGGTGCTGTGGGCAGATGGCGGGCACCAACTGCCGCCGGGCCCGAAGACCCGGCTGGCGAGGCAGCTGGTGGAATTCATCGCTGAGAGATTATCCAGGTAAAGAGGCTAGCTCCGGATGCAGGTGATCAAGCTCAAGATCCTGGACCCACGGCTCGGCGATCAATTCCCGCTGCCGGACTACGCGACCGACGGTTCCGCCGGCGTCGATCTGCGCGCCTGCGTCGATGGCGCGGTCACGGTCGGTCCCGGGGAGACCACGCTGATCCCGACCGGGATGGCGATCCATATCGGCGATCCTTCACTGGCCGCGGTCCTGCTGCCGCGATCAGGACTCGGCCACAAGCACGGCATCGTGCTGGGCAACCTGGTGGGCCTGATCGACTCGGATTATCAGGGACAGGTGTTCGTGTCCTGCTGGAACCGTGGGCTGGAGCCGTTCACCGTCCAGCCGGGCGAGCGCATCGCGCAGATGGTGCTGGTGCCGGTGGTGCAGGCAAGGTTCGAGGTGGTGGAGGACTTCGAGAGTTCCGAGCGCGGCGCGGGCGGGTTCGGCCACTCTGGCCGGCACTGAGCGTCTAGCGGGATTCGCTGACCGTCGATTCCGGCGCCACCGGTTCTTCATCTCCGCCCGGTGGCTCCTCGGGCAGCCCCTTCAGTTCGCGGAATCGCGAGATGTCGCCGGCGAACTTGCCCTGGATGGTCTTCTGTTCGTTCTCGTTACGGGCCATGCGGTCCTCGTAGACCTTGATCGAGTCCTTGGTCTGCTGGATGTCGAACAGGACATCGTCCGGTGTGCCGACATTCTCGCCGGTATCGGGGTCCACGGAACTCTCGTCGGCGAGTTTCTCCAGTTCTACGAGCCGCTCGTTGAGGTTTTCGAGATGGCGGGACGTGACTTCCTGGCGAGCCTTGAGCTGATCGATGCGGCGATCGCGGACCCGCTCGATATCTTCCACCGACAGGTAGGTCTTCAGCAGGATCCGGTCCCGTTCTTCCCGCCGTGCTTTCTCCAGGTCCTCGTCCTCGACCTCGCTCTTGCCGAAGACCTGGTCCGCGTATTCGGGCGGCACGCTGTCGCCGTAATGGACGTTGCCGTCCTTGTCGATCCACTTGAATACCTTGCCGGCCCCGGTCAGTCCGAACAGGGCGACAAGCGTCACGACGTAGAGCAGTACTCGATTCATGGCCCGGATATAACACAGACCGATCGCCGGAAGCGAGTCCCAGTTCTCAAATCAGATTCCATAGCGTTCACGATAGTCCTGCACCGCCGGCAGATGGTCGGCCAGTTCCGGCGTCTGTTCCAGGTGAGAGATCAGTTCGTGAAGAGCGATGATCCGGATCACCGGTGCGCCGAGACTCGTCTCGACTTCCTGTACCGCCGATCTCGACCCCTGACCGCGCTCCTGGCGGTCGAGGGCGATGAGCACGCCTGCCGCCGTAGCGCCCCGGCCGCGGATGAGTTCGACCGAGGCGCGGATGGCAGTGCCGGCGGTGATGACGTCATCCACGATCAGCACCCGACCGGCCAGGGGCGCGCCGACGATATTGCCGCCCTCGCCATG
>CBDTYJ010000083.1:0-9594 GCA_965364575.1 uncultured Gammaproteobacteria bacterium | reverse complement strand
CGGGTCACAGCCGAATACAGCCTGCGGGACGACGGCGGCATCAAGGTGATAAACCGGGGCTACGACACCCGGAGCGGAGAGTGGACCCAGGCCGATGGCAAGGCCTTCTTCGTCCGCGGCCGCGACGAGGGTTACCTCAAGGTCTCGTTCTTCGGCCCGTTCTACGGCGCCTATGTCGTGTTCGGGATCGACCGGGACGGCTATCAGTATTCCTATGTGGCCGGACCGGACCGCTCATACCTGTGGCTGCTGGCTCGCACGCCGACCGTGGAACAAGCGGTCCTGGACGGATTCCTGAAAAGAGCCGGCGAACTGGGATTCGAAACCGACAAGCTGATCTACGTGGATCAGACCGGCGGATCCTGACGATTCCCCCGGTTCCCGGCCCACCGCACCCTCCCCGTCGGCATGGCCACCGGCAGTCTGGCAAACTCGATGCCGGGACCGTCTACGGCGCGGGAGGGAAATATGCCACGTTACCTGCCGACCCTTGTCTTCGGGATCGCAGCATGCATGATCTTCGGCCATGGATTCGCCCATGGCGTCCACGAAGACGAGGCCATGGAACGATCGGTCGCGCAGCTGCGCCATGCTGCGGGCCGATGGGAAGTCACGACCGAGTTTCTCGATGAGGACGGTACTGTCAGTCGCTCCGTCGACGGCATCTACGAATTCCGCTGGATCGTGCCCGACCGGGTGCTGTCCGGGCGCAGCGAGATCCCGGAGCTGCGGCAGGCCGTCGGCCTGCTCTTCTATATCGACCAGGCTGAACGGGAAATCGAGATGGTGTCCGTCGGGCCCGACGGCAAGCTTTGGGTCATGAGCGGACCGCTGGGCGGTGAGCAACGATTCTCTCAGGAGTTCGAGACAGCGGAAGACAATACGGCACGACTCCGGTTTACCCGATTCAACGTCAGCGATGACGCATTCGAATCGAGGATGGATTTCACGGAGGACGGTGGCGAGACCTGGACTCCGGGCAACCATCAGGTATTCAGACGTGTTTCAGATCCCGAGGGCCCGTGAGCGGAGCCGCACGCCATGACATCACATCCGGGACGCGGACATCGGCTTGCGCCAGGTGGCCCGCCCGGACACGCTGGCAAGAGGTTCATGCTTCCGCACGTTTCGCAAAGGCGAAAGGCCTGTGATCCGCCCCGCCAAAGCCTCTGACCATGCCGCCATGGAGGCGGTCTTTTGCGCCTCGGTGAGGGCCCTGTGCGCAGACGCCTACGGGCCCGACATCATCGACGCCTGGGTCGGGCCGCCGCGGCGGGAGCGCTTCGTGAAAGGGCAACAACGCGGAAACGAGTATTACGTGCTGATCCACGATGGCCAGGTAGCGGGCTTCGGTGCGCTGCGGATGGACGATCAGCTCCTGGATGCCCTGTTCGTCGAACCGTCCCTGGCGGGACGGGGCATCGGCCGCGAACTGCTGGAGTTCCTGATCGGCATGGCGAAGGCTGCCGGTTGCCCGAGCCTCAGAGTGAATTCGTCGCTCAACGCCGTGGGGTTCTATCGCGCCAACGGATTTTCCGAGACCGGCCGCGGCGATCTGATGCTCGACGGGGGCGTGGCCCTGGGATCGGTATTCATGGAAATGCCGCTCCTGCCATGAGCGGGGAGAACAGGGCACGGCCGGTCCGGATCCGAGCCGGGAAAGTCGATGACCTGGTCCATCTGTCCGGTCTGATGGAGCTTTCCTGGCTGTTCGTATACGTCCACGGCTTCGATCCTGTCCGGCTTGGACTTCCTTTGAAATGCCTGTTGAGCCACCCTGATCCTGGTACTTGCCGGGTCGCCGGGCTGTCTGTCGCCAACGCGGATTTCGGGAACGATCCGGCTACCGCCTGCTCGAAAAAGAATCCGGGTCCGATGTTCCGAAGGGTCCGGTTCGATAGTTGATGGTCAGGGCACCGGAGATGACACCATGAAGAAGCTGATGATTCTGAGCCTGTCTCATCTGCTGGTTGCCGCCGCGGGTTTCGCCGCCGGCATCTACGCCTTGCCGATCCTTACCGCGCCGGCAGCACCGTCGGCATCCGAAGTGGCGGCGACCATGGAGAGCGCGGGACTGACCGGGCAGTTTCGGCGCGATCTGGCGGGCAGCGATCTCCTCCACTGGGGCGAGGGGACGGTATCGGTGGGCCCGCGCTTTATCTCCCTCCAGGGCCGGATCGCCCCCGGCCCGGACTACAAGCTCTATCTGGCGCCGGAATTTGTCGAGACCGAAGCAGAGTTCGAATCCCTGAAACCCCGGATGGTCCGGGTGGGTGACGTCAAGACTTTCGACAATTTTATCGTGCCCGTGCCGCGAGACATCGATCCGACCCGTTTCAACACGGTGGTCGTCTGGTGCGAGTCCTTCGGCGAGTTCATTACCGCGGCGCGCTACCAGGATTCACCCGAACCCGGGCAACAGGGTGGCGGCAGCTGATGATCCCGGCGATCTGGTACCGATGGCTGCAGGTCGCCGTCGGGATCCTGATGATCTTCGGCATCAGCATGGTGCTGGCGCCGGACTGGATACGGACGTTCTTCAGCCTGATTGTTTACGGATCTCCCGGCGCCATCGAGACCGGGTTCCCGGCTGGCGCGAACGACTATATCGTCCTCGTCCACGGCGTACTCGGCGCCGTGATGTTCGGCTGGGGGCTCACCTTGCTGCTGGTCTTGATGGGACCGTTCCGGCGCGGCGAAAAGGAAGGCTGGAACATGTTCGCGCTGCCGCTGGCGGCCTGGTTCATCTCCGACACGGCATTCTCCCTGTACGCGGGCTTCTGGCAGAACGCCGTCCTGAACGCCGGCTTCGCTATCCTCTTTGCGATCCCCCTGATCGCGACCCGCGGGGTCTTCTCCGCCAATCCAGGGTCCTGACCCGGCAACAGCCACGGCAACCTGTTACCCGGCATCCGGACGACGAGGGACCGGGGAAGGTCCTCCGTACCTTCCCCGGCCCGATCGATGCTCGGCTGAGCGGATGGCGAATCCGACAGCTGAGTGTCACCGGTGCGAGCGGCCGCCACCGCCACGCGCGGATCCACCACCGCCACCGCCTGGGCCACCACCGCCACCGCCGCCGCCACCGCCCTGGGTCTTGGCGACGATGCAGATATCGATGTAGCTCAGGTTGTTGACAGTATCGATGACCGGCGTGTAGAGCGCATCCGTCTCTTCGTCGTCATCCTCCGACAGCGGCGAGACAACCTGCAGCGGAGGGTTGAACTCCGTGCGAGGCAACACGCGCGCATAGGCCGGTATGGCCGGCGGGGCCGTCACGGCCGCCAGCGGGTCGTCGAACGCGACCGCACCGGGCGTGTAGAACGTCAGCCGCCAGTAGCCGGTCTTGAGCCACCCGGGCCCACACACCTGGTCCATATCGACGTTGCGCATCCGCCAGTTGTAACCGTAGACGTATTTGCCGCCGACGCTCAACTCGACACTGTAGGGCGCATCCATCAGGGTGCAGGCACCGTCCCACCCGGCACCGGTCCAGTCACCCACCGGGGGTGGCAGTTCGCCGGGATTGCCGCCGGGCATCGGACACACCGCGTCACCGGGCGCCATCTTGGTCAGATTCAGATGCGCGGTACCGGTATTGATGATCCGGAACGGTGAATCGTAGTTGTAGGAGACATTCTCCTCATTGGCGCGTACGCCCCAGTGCTCGGTGATACCCTGACCGGACACATGCCACATCTGGAGGCCGACCTTGCAGTCGGACTCCGGATCGGGAGTGGCTTCGGCGCAGCTGCCAAGCTCCGGGTTGAATCCCGGGATGGTGCTGCCGTACGGCTGGGTCTCTACCCGGATGACGGAATTCTCGTTCCATGACACCGCCTCCAGGGCGTCACCCCAGTCCACGTGGGTGACCGAGATCACCTCCGGCGAGACGCCGTCCTGATCGGCCCACCACTCGTTGGCGTCGACCTTCTGCCAGAAGATCTTCGAGACTTCGTATCCCTGACAGGGGGACGGGAGCACAGAATCGGTGCACTCCGACGCCGTGTAGTAGACCGTGGGCAGGGACAGGTTATCCACGCAGGAGGTGTTGGGGTAGATGAACTGACCGTCACTCTCCGGCACATCGCAGCCGTATGAGTAGTGGACGCCGAGTTCGGCCCCTTCCGGCATATCGAAATAGGCGGTGATGCTGTTGACCGACTCGGTCACCGCGGCCGGCATCGACAGATTATTGGATACTTCCCCGCCTGCCGGCGGTCCGGGTATACCGCCCTTCGCCGCGAAACCGGTCCCGACGAAGGCGACCGATCCAGCGAGGATAGTGCCCGCTGCAAGGGCAAAAAATGCGGTTTGTTTTCTCATGACATCCTCCCAGGCCCCCCGACCTGTCATGCCCTGGGGCGTGGCAGGGGCGCCCTTCCCGGCGCCGACGCGGACGAACTGCCGCTCTCTTTCGGGTGCCTATTGGATATTTAGGTCCGCAGGCCCGCGTTCTCTATTAGGAAAAAAAGGTATACGGACGCGGCGGCGGGCGCCCGGATCCAGGCCGGGTCAGGTGGTCCGGGAGCGGGGACGATGCAGGTCAGGCCCTGCTGATCGTCCGGTAGAAGGGGAAGAACTGGTCGTCCTGGCCCTGGCGCTCGAAGATCAGATCGTCGCGGTGTCTGACTGCCTCGAAGGCGCGTTCGGTCAACAGGGTCTCGTTTGCCCGGGCGATGTCTTCGCCCAGTTTCGAGGCGCGGTTCATCTCGTCGCCCTGGGCCAGATTCGGCCCGATGGCGAACACACGGCCGAAGCCGATGCCGGCACAACACTCGGTCGGGTGCTCGGATGCCAGACCCGATTGATTGAACAGACGGATGCGCCTGTGTGTTTCCAGTGCCGCGTCGACGGCGGATTCGGTGTCGACAAATATAGCCACGATATCGTCCGCGAAACAGCGAATGATCTCCGCGCCGAATTCCCTCAGCACCGGGAGACAGACTCTTTGGGCATCGAGGATCCGCAGCATGCTCTCCAGCTCACCGTGGTGCATGGCCGCAGCCGTAAACCCGGTCATGTCCATGGACAGGATCGCGCGCTCGTAGTGGTACTTGTCGCTGAACTCCGCTTCGCTCATCTCGCCTCGTTGGACCCGCAGGAAATCCCGATAGACGTCCTCGCTCCAGCCCTCGAAACTGGCCAGGACCCCGGGGTCCTCCAGCAGATCGTGTGGGTATGTCATGCTCGGATGTTTCCCCCGTTCCGTTACCGCCAGTCACTCGAAGCGTGATCGCCGATCGGATCGAGATCGGCGAACCTGAGTGGGGCAGCGGCGGTGGCGCGTGCGAGCAGAAAATATAGCATGGGGGCGCGAGGCGGATGCTGGTCTCTTGCATCGGGGCGGAGGCTGGTTCAAAGTCCGGCAGGCGGGTCGTGACGTCAGACTTGCGGGTTTCCCGACGACCTGTGACCCATGGCCCGAATCTCCTCCAACGACGGATGACCGATGTTCACAGCCGACCAGCTCGTAGCCCATGTCGTCGGGGACTATCTGCTTCAGAGCGAGTGGATGGCCGCGCGCAAGACCAGCCAGTCGAAGGCGGCCCTGGTGCACTGTCTTTTCTATCTGATTCCGTTTCTCTTCATCACTCAGAATCCGTACACGCTTGCGGTCATCGGCGGCTCCCATTTCGTCCTCGACCGATGGCATCTCGCCAGATATGTCATCTGGCTCAAGAACCGGCCCTGGCCCGGCAGCGATGCCTGGTATGAGCGCAGCACCACCGGATTCCCGGCCGACACGCCACCGTGGCTGGCGGGCTGGCTGCTGATCATCGTCGACAACACCCTGCACGTGCTGATCAACGGTGTCGCCATCCACTACCTCGGCTGAACGAACCCGGACGCCCCGGAGCCTGCTCTGTCCACGGTCCGGTCGGCCGGCCTCGTCGACCGTCATCGGCAAAAAGTGTGCAAAAGCCGCTGCAGGGCATTATTGTTTCGTGGGACGCCCGGGATCAGGGCGGAGGGTCTGTGAGCCCATGTGCCACGGATCGACAGGGGGGATCCAATGAGCCGATTCGTGATTCGGATATTCCGTGCGGTGTGCCCGGCGGCAGGCATGCTGCTCTTTGCAGGTCTGACCATCGCCGCCGAACTACAGACCGCGGAGGAGATCCGTGAATGCACCCGCGATAATTCGCCGGACTCCACCAGCATCCAGCTGATCGAACTCAAAGCCATCGACCGGGCCGCGGGGGAGCGGAAGATGGATGCCCGCCTGCACTGGAAGAAGGACGATGACGGCCACGTCCGGCTGATGATCCGGGTGCTGGCGCCGGCCGATCTCAAGGGCTCGAGCTATCTGGTAATCGAGAACGAGCCGCGGGATACCGTGTATGTCTACCTGCCTGCCCTGGGCAAGCCCCGGCGCATCGTAGGCGGCGGCGCCAGGGCCATCTGGTCCACCGACTTCAGCTACGAGGATATCCGGCTGTTGCAGATGAAATCGTCCGCTACCGAAGTAGAGCGGCTGCCGGACGGAGAGGTCGCCGGGCGCGCCACCTACGTGATGGCCCAGCAGCCGGATCCGGCTCGCGAGACCGGCTATGACCGGATACTGTCTTATATCGACAAGGAAACCTGCGTCGCGCTCAAGACCGAATATTTCGAGACCGGTGATCAGATACGGAAACGGCTGATGGTAGACCCGTCGACCGTGACTCAGGTCAACGGAAAATGGATCGCTCACGATCTGGAGATGACCGACGTACGCGATGACACCCAGAGCTGGATCCAGGTCAAGGAGATCAGCATCGACGAGAAGATCTCGTCGCGCTATTTCAACACCGTCCAATTCTGGGGCCGCTGACAGCGCCTTGCGCACCCCGAGCTGACCCGGATGGAACAGCTGCCGGCCACAATCGTCAAGCGCTCCGGCCTTCTCCTGGCCGGCCTGATCCTGGTCACGGTCTTCGCGCTCGGCCAGCTGGTCGATTTCGAGACCGGCCAGCTGAATCTCGCCGTCGATCCGTCAGTGGGCCGGCTGCTGCCGACAGACGACCCGGAACGCCTGTTCTACGACCGGATCCGTTACGTGTTCGGCAGCGAGGAGTCGGTCGTCGTCGCATTGCCTTCGGACGACGCTTTCAGCGCAGAGAATCTGGACCGGGTCGAACGCATGAGCGAACGGCTGCGGGATCTTCCGAACGTCCATCACGTGCTGTCGCTCACCACCGCGCAATCCCTGCGCGCCGACGAGAGCGGGATCGAGTTCACCGGTCTCGGCGAGCGTGACTTCGCCGACCCGAAAGTGCGCGAACTGTTGCGCAGCGATATCACTGACAACCCCCTCTACCGGGGGACGCTGGTATCCGACGACGGCAAGGTCTCCGCGCTGGTGGTCTATTTCGAGGGCCTGTCCGACAACGACTTCATGGAACTCGGCATCCCGGAGCGGATCTACCGCATCACCGCGGAAGAGGCCGGCGACGCGACGGTCTGGGTGACCGGGTCCCCGATCGTCAAGGCGGCCATCGCAGAGGCGCTGCTGGAGAGTTTCCGGGTCACGGTGCCGGCCATCGTCGCGATCGTCTCGGTATTGATGATTCTGGCCTTCCGCAGCATCCGCGCGGTGCTCCTGCCCGTGCTGGCCATCGCCATGGCGCTGGTATGGACGCTGGCGCTGCTGGCCTGGCTGGGGCGGCCGCTCAACGTGGTCACGATCCTGATGCCGCCGCTGGTCATCACCCTGGGCCTGGCCTACAGCATGCACGTGATATCCGAGTACTACTCGGCCATCCGCAGAACCCCCACCGCGGACAGACGTGATATCGCCGTCACGGTGCTGCAACACGTGGGATTGCCGCTGGTCGTCAGCGGCGCCACCACCGCCGCCGGCCTGCTGGCTTTGTCCCTGAACTCGCTGACCGCGATCCGGGAATTCTCCCTGCTCTCCCTGGTCGGCGTCACGTTCGCCGTGCTGCTTGTCCTGAGCTTCATCCCGGCCGCCCTGAGCCTGTTGCCACCTCCGGCCAGGACCCGGACCGACTTCGGCGCCCAGACGTTCAAACGCGATGCGGCGAGGCTGTTCGAGTTCGATACCCGTCATCGCCGCCCCATCCTGTACGCCGGTCTGGTGGTATTGGCCGTAGCGCTGATCGGCACCGCCCGTATCGAGGTCGGCACGGCTTATACCGGTGGCCTGGCCGAGGACGTGCGGGCCCGGGTTGACTTCGAGGCGATCAACCAGGCCTTCGGCGGCGCCAACTCTTTCTACATCGTGATCGATTCGCCAGCCGAGGACACCTTCGTCGAGCCCGCGAATCTCGCCCACCTGGAATCCCTGCAGGCCTGGCTGGCGGAGCAGCCGGAAGTCGGCAGCAGCACATCCCTGGCCGATCACATCAAACTGATCAACCAGACCCTGAATGACGGCGACAGCGCCTTCCACCTGATCCCGGAGAGCAAGCAACTTGCCAAACAGCTGTTGTTCTTCGGCGGCGCCGAGGATCTCGACAGCTATGTAGACAGCACCTATCGGACGGCTAATTTGCTGGTCCGGATCAACGTGGACGATACGCGCGACGTCTCCAGCCTGGTGGATCGTACCCGGGAACGCTTGCGCCAGATTCCCTATCCGCTCGAGCCGCGCATTACGGGTAATCTGGTACTGGTTACCCGCACCCTGGATGACATCACGCGCGGGCAGATGCTGAGCATCACCGCTGCCCTGCTGATCGTATACGTGATCCTCGCCGCCATGTTCGCCTCATTCCGGACCGGCTCCGTGGCCCTGTTGCCCAACGTGCTGGTGGTGGCGGTGTATTTCGGTGCCCTGGGCCTGCTGGGCATCACGCTCAACACGACCACCAGCCTGATCGCCTGTATCGCCTTGGGCATCGCGGTCGACGACACGATCCATTTCATGGTCCGCTTCAACACCGAGGCCCGGGCGACCGGCCAGGAGGGTACGGCGGTGCAGCGGGCCCTGGCCGGTGTCATCCGGCCGGTGACCTACACCTCGGTGGTCGTGGTGCTGAGTTTCCTGGTCCTGACCACCAGCGAATTGCGCAGCCAGGTCCAGTTCGGCGCGCTGGCGGCGTTCACCATCGCGATCGCCTGGCTGGTGGATCTGACCCTGACCCCCGCGCTCAGCGCCGGCATGCGGATCGTCACCTTGTGGGATCTCCTCAAGCTGGATCTGGGCAAGACGCCACAGAGAACGATCCCCATGTTCCGGGGGCTCAGTGCGCGGCAGGCTCGTATCTTTGCGCTACTCGCCGACATCAGCGCCTACCCGCCGGGGACCGATCTCATCAGGGAGGGGGAGGAGGCCACGGACGAATTCTTTATCGTCATCGATGGCGAATTGCTGGCCTGGGTCGAACGGGACGGCAAGGAGATCGAGCTGTCGCGGATGAACCGCGGCGTGACCTTCGGCGAGGCCGGGCTATTCGGCCAGCGCCGCAGCGCCAGCGTCAAGGTGCTCACGCCGGCGCGGCTGTTGCGGTTCACGACCGAGGATCTGGACCTCCTGTCCCGCCGTTACCCCCGCATCGCGGCCACCGTCTATCGGAACCTGAACCGCGTGCAGGCGGAGCGTGCGGCCCGGGACGTGAGTCGGGTTCAGTGATCCGGAGGACGCAT
>CBDTYJ010000082.1:0-9649 GCA_965364575.1 uncultured Gammaproteobacteria bacterium | reverse complement strand
CTGGGTTTGAACGGGGTGATCGGCGACTTGATGGCTGAAGGCGCCACCGTCAGGGGGTGATATCCGTAGCGGCCGGCATGCAGGATCTGCATGCATATCTTGCCCTGCTCTTTGTGGACTGCCTCGGTGATCAGGCGATGGCGCGCGACTTCGCCGCGCCGGCTGAGCTTGCCGGCGAAGGGCGCCACCCAGCCGGCCCGGTTCGGGGCGATACCCCCGGTCACGATCAGGCCCACGCCGCCGCGCGCCCGCTCCGCGAAGTACGCCGCCAGCCGCGGATAGTCCCGGGCCTTGTCCTCGAGACCGGTGTGCATGGATCCCATCAGCATCCGGTTGCGCAGCGTGGTAAAGCCCAGGTCCAACGGCGCCATCAGATGGGGATATTTTTCATCGGTCACGATCGGGTCCTCTTACGGCGGCTGCCGGGACTATACGACATGCCACTGCAGCGCAACAAACGGCCGGTGATACCCGGACAACGCGGGATTTGTGATCTCGGGCCGGTCTATAATGATCTTTTGTCCGTCGACGGCGGGAGCGCCCGTCGACGCCGCCGAGCCACGGGTCAAGCACGCCATGCCGAGTCTCTCCTTCTACGATTACGCGTTCCTCGTCACCGAGACCGCGGATAGCCCCAAACACGTTGCCGGGCTGCAGATATTCCGGCCGCCTTCGGATTACGAAGGCGATTACGTGGCCGATCTGGTCGCCGCACTGCGTGAGCGACCGCCCGGACCTCCGTTCGACATGCGGCTGGAGGGTTCCCTGCTCGGTATCCCCAATTGGGTCAAGGATGAGCACTTCGACCTGGGTTACCATCTGCGACAAACTCGACTGCCCGCCCCGGGCAGCCGCCAGCAGCTTATGGACGTGGTCGCCAGGCTCCACTCGATGCTGCTGGACAGGGCCCGCCCGCTGTGGGAGATGCATGTGATCGAGGGGCTCGATGACGGCTGTTTCGCGCTCTACAGCAAGATCCATCACGCGTACTGCGACGGTGCCACCCTGGTACGACTGATGTTGAGCACGCTTAACAGGTCACCGGAGGACCGCAACCTCCGGGCCAGCTGGGAACCGATGGAGAAGCCCCGTTATCGCGAGAAGCAGCGTGGGTGGACGGCGCGATTCGGGGAGAGCGTCGACCAGCTCAAGCGCGGAGCGACGACCGCCATCGAGCTCTCGGGCCTGGCCGGCCGCATGGCGCTGCAGCGGCTCGGTGCGCAATCCGGACGTTTGCCGGTACCCTTTACCGCGCCCCGCACCAAGCTGAACGCGACGGTGACTCGCGCCCGCCGTGCCGCCATCGGTGACCTGCCGATGGACGGGATCAAACGCCTGTGCGAGCAGACCGGCACGACCATCAATGACGTGCTCGTCACCATCTGCGACATCGCTTTGACCCGTTATCTCCGCCAGCACGACGATCGGCCCAAGGGCCCGCTGGTGGCGCAGATGCCGGTCTCCCTGCGCCGCGACGGCAATGAGGATATGGGCAACCAGATCGCGATCATGCCGGTGACCCTGGGTCGCGCTTCCCACGATCCCCTGCGGCGTCTTCACGAGGTCAGCCGCTCCTGCGCCGAGGTCAAAGACGAGGCCGTATCTCTGTCCCGCGATACCGTCTCCATCTATACGCTGATGATCCAGGGCGTGGCCCAGGCCGGTGAATTCCTCGGCATGAACGAGACCCTGCCGCCGCTCGGAAATATCCTGATCTCCAATGTGCCGGGGCCGCGCTTCCCGCTCTATCTGTGGGGCGCAAAGCTGATCAGCTCTTATCCCCTGTCGGCCATACCGCCGGGGCTGGCGATGAACATCACTCTGTTCAGTTACGATGGCAAATTCGATATCGGCATGATCGCGGGGCACGACGCCATCCCCGACATCGACGCCCTGCCCGGTTTTATGGAGGATGCGTTCGCCGCACTGAGCGCCGCCGCTGCGCGGCAGCAGGCGCGCGGCGCCAAGGCCCGGCGTGGTGGCAAGCGGGCCCGCGGCAAGAAGCGGGAATCCGGCTCGTCCGGGGGTCGCGCCGCGGCAGCGGGCAAGCCCCAGCGCCGCTCGAAACCGAAGACCGGGAAGCTCGCCGCGGGCTCGGGCGGCAACGGCAAGGGCAAAGGCAAGGCGAAGCCGGCCAAATCGGCCGCCAGCCGCCGACGGCAGGCCGCGGCCAGGGCGGTCAAGGTTGCGGCTCACGGTCCGGACCGGGCAGATCCGGAGCCGGGCGCTTAATTTCCGATGGGCGTCCGGTACATCTGCCCCGCTGCGTAACTTTTTTTGCAAGGACCCCGTCACCGGTGCAGCTCATCGACATCGGCGTCAATCTCGCCCACGACAGTTTTGATCACGACCGCGCCGAGGTGGTCGATCGGGCCCGGGAGGCCGGCGTCACCGGCATGGTGATCACCGGCAGTTGCCGGGCATCCAGTCACCGAGCCCTCGAGCTGGCGCGGGAATATTCCGATTCTTTCGCCGCCACGGCCGGCGTGCATCCCCATCATGCGAGCGACTTCAGCGATGCCGACGCCGGCTGGATCCGCGCCCTGGCGGCGGAATCCCGGGTCAAGGCCGTCGGCGAATGCGGCCTGGATTTCTTCCGGAATTTTTCCCCCCCGGATGATCAGGAGCGCGCGTTCCATGCGCAGCTGGAACTGGCAGGCGAGTTGCAGATGCCGGTGTTCCTCCATCAGCGGGATGCCCACGAACGCTTCTGCGCGATCCTCCGCGAGCATCTGTCTCACATCCCCCGCGGCGTGGCCCATTGTTTTACCGGCGACCGGCGGGAGCTGGAAGACTACCTGGGGCTCGGCCTGTCGATCGGGATCACCGGCTGGATCTGTGACGAACGCCGGGGCGCACATCTCAAGTCGCTGATCCCCGATATCCCGCCGGATCGCCTCATGCTGGAGACCGATGCGCCGTATCTGCTGCCCCGGGATCTGAAGCCGAAGCCTCGCAGCCGCCGGAACGAGCCCCGATATCTGGCCCATGTGCTGGGAGTGGTGGCTGCTGCCGCCGGTCGCGACCCCGCGACGGTCGCCAGGCAAACCAGCGCCAATGCCCGGCAGTTCTTCGATCTGAAGGGGCCAGGCGACGGTTCCCCGGAGGATTCGTTAAGAGAATAGACTTTAAGTAATATTCTTAATCATATGTTTGGGATAGAAAAAATAAACAAGGTTGTCTGAGCATTCTGAGTCTCCGAGCTCAAAGAGGTGAATTTGCCCTCATCGCCGAAGCGCACGAGAATGGAACGGCCCTGACATCTGAAGAGGATTGCGCCATGGACGCCGCCCGGATTGCCGCCTTTGTGGATCAGACCTGGGACGACAGCATTGTCCCGGAGTTGTGCGAATACGTCCGGATTCCAAACAAGTCACCGCTGTTCGACCCGGATTGGCAGCAACGGGGCCACATGGACGAAGCCGTCGCCCTGATGGAACGCTGGTGCCGCGCCCAGCCCCTGACCGGGATGACCGTGGAAGTCGTCCGGCTGGACGGCCGCACACCCCTGCTTTTCATCGTCGTAGAAGGCTCCACCGACGATACGGTCCTGCTGTACGGACACCTGGACAAACAGCCGGAATTTACCGGCTGGGACCCGGATCTGGATCCCTGGGTCCCCAAGCTGCGCGACGGCAAGCTCTACGGCCGTGGCGGTGCCGACGACGGCTACGCCGTGTTCGGTTCCCTGGCCGCCATCCGCGCACTTCAGGAACAGGGCCTGCCCCACGGTCGATGCGTGATCCTGATCGAGGCCTGTGAGGAATCGGGCAGCTACGACCTGCCCCATTACATCGATGCCCTGTCGGAGCGTATCGGTCACCCCAGCCTCGTCGTGTGTCTCGATGCCGAATGTGGCAATTATGACCAGCTCTGGTGCACCACATCTTTGCGCGGGAACATCATCGGCACTCTCAGCGTCGAGGTGTTGACCGAAGGCGTCCACTCCGGCGGCGCCAGCGGCATCGTGCCATCGTCATTCCGCATCGCGCGTGCGCTCCTGAGTCGGATCGAGGACCAGGGCAGCGGCGAGATTTCGCTCCCGGCGCTCAACGCCGAGATCCCCGAGCAGCGGATGGAACAGGCCCGGGCGGCTGCCGGGGTGCTCGGCAACTCGGTTTTCGAACGGTTCGCCTGGGCCGGGGACACCTCTCCCCTCAGCCGCGACCCGGTCGAGCTGTTGCTCAACAACACCTGGCGCCCCAGCCTCTGTGTCACCGGTGCCGGACATATCCCTGATCTGGCCAATGCCGGCAACGTCCTGCGGCCGGCCACTTCGCTCAAGCTTTCATTCCGGGTCCCGCCCACGCTGGATGCAGCGGTCGCGGGCGAGGCGATCAAGACGGTGCTCGAGGCCGATCCGCCCTACGGCAGCCGGGTCCGGTTCGAACTGGAGTCGGCCATGACCGGCTGGGACGCGCCCCCGGTCGCGCCGTGGCTGGAACAGTCCATGCACGATGCCTCGCGGGAATTCTTCGACGCGCCGGCCATGTACATGGGCACCGGTGGCAGCATCCCCTTCATGGGCATGCTCGGCCAGCGCTTCCCTGGCGTGCAGTTCCTGATCACCGGCGTGCTCGGACCGAAATCGAACGCCCACGGTCCGAACGAGTTTCTGCATATCGCCACCGGCAAGCGGGTCACTGCCTGCGTGGCGCGGGTGCTGGCCGATCACTGTCGTCGGGACGCGGCCCGGGAGGCGGTTTAAGCCTCTGGCTATTGCGGCGGGTGGGGCCGGGCGACCTGGGCCAGCCGTTCCCAGCCGGTCTGGAATGCTTCCACGGCCTTGCCCGCGCCCTCAGGGTCGGCGAACTCGGCTTCAAGATCGGGCAGCGTGCTGACCCCATCGACCGCGCCGCCCGGAAATTCCACCTGTCCGACGAATACGACGCGCCCGAAGACCGGCACCGGATAGACCAGGCGCTCGACCGCCTGGACCCGGGCCGCCAGCGGCTCCAGAGGATTGCGGAATGCGAAGCGACGCTTACCGGACATCACCTTCCATTCCTCCAGGCGCGGACCACCGAACACGGCGCCGTCGGCGTTCCGCAGGTCGACCACCAGCGCGCCGTGGGCAGTCAGCATGACGTGCTCCAGGTGGATTTCGCCGTCCAGGCCGTCCTCGACCAACACGTCCTTTAGCCGTTGACGGCTGATGCGACGGAACACGCTCGCCGGGCGGGCACGGAGCCGGCGGCGAAGTCGCCACAGCAGATAGGCCAGCAGCCCGATGCCGAGGGCGCCGAGTAATCCGGCGATGGCCTGCTGTGTCGTGATCGATTCCATATAGAGTCCCAGAGGGTGACGGTCGGCGAGCGGCCGGTGACCGCCCCGGCTGGCGAGGATTGTAGCGGGCCGGCGCGGTCGAGTCAGGGGTCAGGAGCGGTCAGACGCCGGACCCGCCGGGATTGGCGGAAACTGTCGGCGGTGAAGATCGCCAGACCGGTCCAGATACAGCCGAAAGTAATCGCGTGGGCGCCCGTAAACGGTTCGCCATAGACGAATACCGCCAGCAGAAAGCTCAAAGTCGGGCCGAGGTACTGAAAAAGCCCCAGCACCGTGAGGGGAAGACGGCGCGCGGCCTGGGTGAACCAGAGCAGCGGCAGCATGGTCACCGGGCCGGCTGCCACCAGCAGCAGGGACAGGTCCGCCCCCCGGGCGAGGAATGCGCCCTGACCGCTCGACCCCAGCCAGAGGATCGTCCCCAATGCCAGGGGGAAGAGGAATGCGGTCTCCATGAACAAGCCGCCCAGCACCGGCACGTCGGTGCGCTTGCGGAGCAGACCGTAGAGGCCGAAGCTGAATGCCAGTACCAGTGCGATCCACGGCAGCCGGCCCATGCTGACGGCGAGGTTGGCGGTGCCGATCGCCGCGAGCAACACTGCGGCGACGCGGGCCCGGTTGAGACGCTCGCCCAGCAGCGTCATGCCGAACAGCACATTGACCAGGGGGTTGATGTAGTAGCCGAGGCTCGAATCCAGCACCCGGTCGGTGGCCACCGCATAGATGAAGACCAGCCAGTTGGTGGAGACCAGGATCGCGGTCAGGAACAGGGTTGCAAGTATCCTCGGCGATCGCAGCACGGGGGCCAGCCGGTGCCAGTCGCGACGCCAACTCAGCAGCAGCGCGCCCATGACCACTGTCCAGACGATGCGGTGAGCCAGCACGTCGGCCGGCAGCACCCCGTCCAGCCATTTGTAATAGACCGGTACCACGCCCCAGAAACCGAATGCGGCCAGCGCATAACCAGCGCCGGAGCGGAAGCGCGCGGGGTCTTCGCTCAAGCGGAGGCAGCGTCGGCGGCCGGGGCGACGATCCGGGCACCCGGTGCGTCGATCGCCGACACCCAGTGTTCTGATTCGATGCCGGCGTCGGCGAAGGCGGTGCTCATCGCCTTCGCGACCCCGGCAGCCGCGTCGTGATGGCACCAGGCAAATACGCTGGGTCCGCTGCCGGAGAGAGACGCGCCCAGGGCACCGGCGGCCATGGCGGCGGTCTGCACCGCACGGAAACCGGGTACCAGCGACTGGCGCTGAGGTTCGATCACCACATCCCGCAGACAACGGCTGATCTGCTCGACGTCGCCGCGCAGACAGCCCGCCACGAAGCCCGCAAGATGCTGGGCATGCGCCACATGCCGTGCCAGCGGGACGGCGGTATCGAGCATGGCGCGGGCATCGCGGGTATGGATCCGCAACGCCGGGTGGACCAGCACGCAGCGCAGCCCGGCCGGTACCGGGAGACGGGTGATATGGGCCGGATCGCCCTCCTCGCACAGGACCAGCCCGCCGAACAGACTCGGAGCCAGGTTGTCCAGATGCCCGGCACCGCTGGCCACGGTCTCGCCCAACGCGGCGTAGGCCAGCTGCCGTTCCTCGGTCAGATCGAGCTGCCACAAAACATTGGCGGCCACGACGGCGGCGACGGCCGAGGCGGCGGAGCCACCCATCCCCGAGCCCATCGGGATGCCCTTGTCCACGCTGACCACAACGCCGTCATCGATGGAGAAGTCACGGCATAGTGTCAAGAGCGGTTTCAGAGCCGTATTGGAGGCCGGATCGGACGGTAAGGTGTCGACCGTCCCGGTCACTGCTCCGAGACGGATGCCCGGTCGATCGGTGATCTGCAACCTTACCGTGTCCCCGACGCCATCGAGGGCATGGCCGAGGACATCGAAACCGACGCCGACGTTGCCGACGGAGGCGGGAGCGAAGGCGGTGACGGCCGTTGTGGTGCTCATGATCGACTGCTCTGGCACCCGAGCCGGCCCGGGCGGTCGTGGGCCGACCCCGTTCCTGTCGGGTAATCATTGCCGGCGGCGAAGCCCGGAACGATTCCTGGCTCGCCCGGAGGCCGCGTAACCATAGCCAGCCCCCGAGGCAGGTGCAACCCGGCCCGCGGCTCGCTCCATAACAGGCTCTGGCTCGCAGAAATTGTCACCGGGGCGCGTTATTATTAAAGGTCCTGGTGATCCGTCAGCTGTCCAAGTCCTTCAGGAGCCCGCCGTGAGCATCGATTCGATTCCAGTAACCCCCCGGTCCGCGTCCCCGGATGAGATGAAGGCGGCTGGCAGCGTGCCCGAGAGTTTCGACCTGGACAGCCCGGAATGGTATCTGAACCGGGAGCTCACGTGGCTGGAGTTCAACCGCCGGGTGCTGAACGAGGCCGAGGACACGCGCAACCCCTTGCTCGAACGGGTCAAGTTCCTGGCCATCATGAGCTCGAATCTGGACGAGTTTTTCATGAAACGCATCGGTGGCCTCAAGCAGCAGGTCGGTGCCGGCGTCCACGAATTGTCTGCCGACGGGCGCACGCCGGCCGAGCAGATCTCGGCCTGCCACGACATGGTCGCCGGGATGAAGACCGATCAGCGCCGGCTCGCGCGATTGCTCAGGCAGGAACTGGCGGAGCATGGTATCCGCATCAGCCGTTACGCGGAGCTGAACGCCGAAGAACAGGCCCGGATGCGGGATCATTATCTTCAGAACATCTATCCGCTGGTGACGCCGATCGTCATGGATCCGGCTCATCCGTTCCCCTTCATCTCCAATCTGTCGCTGAATCTGCTGGTGACTATCGTCCGACCGGATGGCAAGGGTACAGCTCTGGCCCGGATCAAGGTGCCGCTGGGTTCGGGCGTGAATCGATTCCTGACGGTCGACGAGGAGACTCATTTCGTCCCGCTGGAGGACGTCATCGCCCATAACCTGGATCTGCTGTTCCCAGGCATAAAGATCGAGGGATGGGATCTGTTCCGGGTCACGCGCAACGCCATCACCGAGCGCTCCGAGGAACAGGCCAACGACCTGCTCGAGCTGATCGAATCCGAACTCCGGGACCGCAAGTTCGCGCCAGTCGTCAGGCTGGAAGTCTCGCCAGGCATGCCCAAGGTCCACCGCGGCATGCTCGCCGCCGAGCTGGGTCTGAACGAGGATGAAGACGTCTTCGAAGTGGAAGGCCTGATGCAGAAACGGGACCTGTTTCAGATCGCCGGCATCGACCGTCCGGATCTGAAGGATTCGCCCCATCATCCGGTGGACAACGCGCGCATCGCCGGCGAGCCCAATCTGTTCCACTTCATCCGCAAGGAAGGCCCGGTCCTGCTGCAGCATCCTTACGAGTCTTTCGCCACGTCGGTCGAGCGTTTCGTCCGCGAAGCCAGCCTCGATCCGAAGGTGCTGGCGATCAAGATGACGCTGTACCGGACCGCCGAAAAATCCCGCATCGTCGACTATCTGCTGGACGCGGCTCATAACGGCAAACAGGTGGCGGTCGCGGTAGAGCTCAAGGCGCGCTTTGACGAATCCGCCAACATCAAATGGGCTAACCGCATGGAGCAGCACGGCATCCATGTCTCCTACGGCGTGGTCGGGCTCAAGACCCACAGCAAGGTCGTGTTCGTGCTCCGGCAGGACTATGATGGATTGCGCCGCTATGCGCACCTGGGCACCGGCAACTACCACTCAGGGACGGCCAGGATCTATAGCGACCTGGGCATGCTCACCTGCGATCCGGTGATCGGTGACGATCTCACCGAGCTGTTCAATTTCCTGACCACCGGATTCGTGCCCAATCGTGACTACGAGAAACTGCTGCCGGCGCCCAAGCACCTGAAGAAGGGGCTGCTCGAACGGATCGACCGGGAGATCGCCAAGCACGTACCCGAGAGTCCCGGCCATATCCAGTTCAAGGTCAACGCGCTCGAAGATCTGGACGTGACCAAAGCTCTGTACCGGGCGTCCCAGGCCGGCGTCCGCGTCGAACTCATCGTCCGCGACACCTGCCGTCTGCGGCCGGGCATCCCCGGCCTGTCCGATAACATCAGCGTCATCAGTATCGTCGGCCGGTTCCTGGAGCACACGCGGATCTTCTACTTCCGCAACGGCGGCGATGAAGAATATTTCATAGGCTCGGCCGATCTGATGAAGCGTAATCTCGAGAGCCGGGTGGAAATCGTCACGCCGGTCGAGGCGCCACCATTGCGCAAGCTGCTGAGGGAGATCCTCGACGTGCAGCTGGCGGACCAGCGCTGTGCCTGGGACATGCAGCCGGACGGGGCATATATCCAGCGCAAGCCCCGGACCAAGGCCCAGCAGGCCAGTTCTCAGGACAAACTGATCCTGGCGGCGGAGCGGCGTCTGAAACAGGC
>CBDTYJ010000081.1:0-9681 GCA_965364575.1 uncultured Gammaproteobacteria bacterium | reverse complement strand
CGGGTCGCAGTCCTGATGGGCGGCCGATCCGCCGAGCGCGAGATCTCGCTGATGACCGGGAAGGCGGTGCTGGAAGCCCTGCGCCGACGCGGCGTGGAGGCACAGGAGGTCGATCCGGCTTCCGACGTCGTCGAACGGTTGCGCGCCGACAGCGTCGACCGGGTCTGGATCGCACTCCACGGGCGCGGCGGTGAGGACGGCACTATCCAGGGCGCTCTCGATGTCGCCGGACTGCCGTATACCGGCAGCGGTGTGCTGGGTTCGGCGCTGGCCATGGACAAGCTGCGCAGCAAACGGCTGTTCCTCGGCGCCGGCCTGGCCACGCCGGAGTTCGAGGTCGTCAGCAGCGCCGGCGATGGCCCGGCACTGATGAAGAAGCTGGGTCTGCCGCTGATCATCAAGCCGGCCCGGGAAGGCTCGAGCGTCGGCATGAGCAAGGTGGATGCGGCGGATCAGTTCGAGCCCGCGTGGCAGCTGGCCCGGCGCCATGACGACTGTGTGCTGGCGGAGTGCTGGGTGCCGGGCGGCGAGTACTCGGTGCCAGTGCTTCAGGGCGAGGCTTTGCCGATCATCCGCATCGAAACGCCGCGGATCTTCTACGACTACGAAGCCAAATATTTCGCCGACGATACCCGCTATTTCTGTCCCAGCGGTCTGGACCGGGAGCTGGAGGAGGCGTGCCGCACGGCCGCCGTGGAGGCATTCGAGGCGGTCGGTGCCGGCGGCTGGGGGCGGGTGGATTTCCTGATGGGGGAGGACCGGGTGCCGAGATTTCTCGAGGTCAATACCGTTCCCGGCCTGACCTCCCACAGTCTGGTGCCCATGGGCGCAAAAGAGGCGGGAATCGACTTCGACGAACTGGTATGGCGGGTACTGGAGACGAGCATGGGCCCGCGTGCCGGGGAGCAGACCGATGGCGCGTAATCGCAAGCGGCGCACGGCTGACAAGAAGCGCCTGGCGTTGCCGGTGGTGCGCCTTCGCTCCCTGGTATCGGTGGTGGCGGTGTTGGCCACCGGCGCCGTCATCCTGTGGGGCGCGATCGCGGTGCTGGACCGGCCGATCCGCGCGATCACGCTGTCCGGCGAGTTCGAGCGCATCTCTCCGGTGGCGGTGGAGGCCGCCATGGGTGATCTCGGTGGCGTGGGGTTCCTGAGCGCGGACCTGGAGAAGCTGCGGCGCCGGGTGGAAGCACTGGCCTGGGTGGAGGAAGCGCGCGTGCATCGCCGTTGGCCGGCGGAACTGGTGCTGACCATCACCGAGCAGTCGCCGGCGGCGCGCTGGCGGGATGATGGTCTGCTCAATACCCGCGGCGAACTGTTCGTCGAAGCAGCCCGCCACATCCCCGCGGAACTGCCGAGCCTCTACGGACCGCCGGGGAGCGAGGCACGGGTCGCCCGCCGTTACCTGGAGATGCGCGGCCCCCTGGCCGAGATGGGACACACCCTGACCGGAGTCCGTCTGGACGAACGCGGCGCCTGGCGCATCACGCTGAGCAGCGGCCTGGAGGTGCGTTTCGGCCGTGAGGATTTCGATGCGCGCTTCCAGCGTTTCGTGCGGCTGGCGGCACCACTGCTGTCCTCCCGGGACGGGCGCGCAAAACACGTCGACCTGCGCTACGCGCGCGGATTCACGGTGGCATGGGCCGCCGCCGAAGAGCCTGTCAACAGAGAACAGAAAGGAAACGAAAAAGATGTCTAGGCGAGTCGCCAAGAACCTGATCGTGGGTCTGGATATCGGCACCTCGAAAGTCGTCGCCATCGTCGGCGAGGTCCGCGACGACGGGGCCATCGAGGTGATCGGTATCGGCAGCCATCCGTCTCGCGGGCTGAAGAAAGGCGTCGTGGTCAACATCGAGTCCACGGTCGCCTCGATACAACGCGCGGTGGAGGAGGCGGAGCTGATGGCGGGTTGCGAGATCCACAGCGTCTACACCGGGATCGCCGGCAGCCACGTCCGCAGCCTGAATTCCCACGGCATCGTCGCCATCAGCGACAAGGAAGTTAAATCCGACGACGTGGACCGGGTCATCGACGCCGCCCGGGCGGTAGCCATACCTGCCGATCAGAAGATCCTCCACATCCTGCCGCAGGAGTTCATCATCGATCACCAGGAGGGGATCCGTGAGCCCATCGGCATGTCCGGCGTGCGGCTCGAAGCCAAGGTCCACATGGTCATCGGCGCCGAAAGTGCGGCGCAGAACATCGTCAAGTGCGTCCAGCGTTGTGGCCTGCAGGTTGAGGACATCGTGCTCGAACAGCTTGCCTCCAGCTATTCGGTGCTGACCGAAGACGAGAAGGAGCTGGGCGCCTGCCTGGTGGACATCGGTGGCGGCACCACCGACATCGCGGTGTTTTCCGGCGGGGCCATCCGCCACACCTCTGTCATCCCCATCGCCGGCGATCAGGTCACCAACGACATTGCCGTATCCATGCGCACGCCGACCCAGTACGCGGAGGAGATCAAGATCCGGTACGCCTGTGCCCTGTCGCAGCTGGCCAATCCGGACGAGACGATCGAAGTGCCCAGCGTCGGCGACCGGCCGCCGCGCCGGCTGGCCCGCCAGACCCTGGCAGAGATCGTGGAGCCCCGTTACGAGGAATTATTTTCGCTGGTGCGCGACGAACTGAGCCGCAGCGGGTTCGAGGAACTGGTGGCCGCTGGCGTGGTGATCACCGGCGGCAGCTCGAAGATGGAGGGCGCGGTCGAACTGGCGGAAGAAGTCTTCCACCTGCCGGTCCGGCTCGGCATCCCGCAGCACGTCAGTGGCCTGGTCGACGTGGTCCGCAACCCGATACATGCCACCGGAGTGGGGCTGTTGCTCTACGGCCAGGAGGATCAGGAACGGCGCTCGGCGGAAGTTCCGATGAGCGGCGGTTTGAGGGAGATCCTGGAACGGATGAAGTCCTGGTTCCAGGGGGGTTTTTGAGATGGAGAAATTCACTTTGCAACGGAGGGGAGTCAGCCATGTTTGAACTCATGGACTCGTTTAGCCAGAACGCGGTGATCAAGGTTCTGGGGGTGGGCGGAGGCGGCGGTAACGCCGTGTCACACATGATCGCCTCGGGGATCGAGGGCGTGGATTTCATCTGCGCCAACACCGATGCCCAGGCGCTGAAGAAATCGAATGTGAAGATGGCGTTGCAGATCGGCTGCAACATCACCAAGGGTCTCGGCGCCGGCGCCAATCCCGAGGTGGGCCGTCAGGCGGCGATGGAAGACCGGGATCGTATCCAGGAAGTCATCGAGGGCAGCGACATGCTGTTTATCACCGGCGGTATGGGCGGTGGCACGGGTACCGGGGCGGCGCCGGTGGTGGCGCAGGTCGCGCGCGAGTTGGGGATCCTGACCGTGGCCGTGGTCACCAAACCGTTCGAGATGGAAGGCGGCAAACGCCGCGGCATCGCCGAACAGGGCATCGCCGAGCTGTCGAAGTACGTGGATTCGCTGATCACCATCCCCAACCAGAAGCTGCTGACCGTGCTGGGCGCGCAGACCACGCTGCTGGATGCATTCGGCGCAGCCAATCAGGTGTTGCAGGGCGCGGTCCAGGGGATCGCCGAACTGATCACCCGGCCGGGCCTGATCAACGTGGATTTCGCCGACGTGCGCACGGTGATGTCGGAGATGGGCATGGCCATGATGGGTACCGGCGAGGCCAGCGGCGAGGAGCGGGCAGTCGAGGCGGCCGAGGCGGCGGTGTCCAGCCCGCTGCTGGACGACATCGATCTGTCGGGCGCCAATGGCGTGCTGGTCAACGTCACCGCCGGCATGGATCTGTCGATCGGCGAGTTCGACATCGTCGGCAAGACCATCAAGGACTTCTCGTCCGATGACGCCACGGTGGTGGTCGGCACGGTCATCGATCCGGAGATGACGGGGTCGATGCGGGTGACGGTCGTGGCGACCGGCCTCGGGCGGGAGGTGGTCCGTCAGCAGCCGGAGGTGAGAGTCGTGCGCCGGAACCCGGCGGATCGGCCTGATTGGGAGAGCCTCGAGCGTCCGGCGGTGCAGCGGACCCGCAGAGCGGTGGGGGATGGTCTCGGCGGCCTGCCGGAAGAGGACTCGCTGCTGGATATCCCGGCTTTCCTGCGTCGCCAGGCGGATTGAGGCCCGGGGCATCCATGGTGCGATGCAACATGGTATACTGCGCCGCTGCGCGTCCGGACTGACGCCGGACGGGGTCGGACCCATGCCCGAGAGCACACGGGGATCGTGCGAGGGCCGTGGTGACGGGAGCCGGGAGCGGTCCGACAGGGGCCGCTCCGGCACGTCGTCTCGCCGACGGCGGCGTGGATGAGAAGGAAAACAAAAAATGGTCAAACAACGGACCTTGCGGACTTCCATCCGGGCCACCGGCGTGGGTCTGCATACAGGAGAGAAGGTCTACCTGACGCTGGCGCCGGCGCCAGCCAATGCGGGCATCGTGTTCCGCCGTGTCGATCTGGATCCGGTGGCGGAGATCCGCGCCGACCCGGAGAACGTCGGCGATACCATGCTCGGTACGACCCTGGTGGAGGACGGCATCCGGGTCGCGACGGTGGAGCATCTGTTGTCCGCCCTGGCAGGGCTGGGCGTGGACAATGCTTACGTGGACCTGAGCGCGTCCGAACTGCCGATCATGGACGGCAGTGCCGCCCCGTTTGTGTTCCTGGTTCAAGCCGCCGGGATCGTCGAACAGAACGTGCCCAAGAGATTTATCCGCATCACGCGACCGGTGGTGGTCGAGGATGGGGACAAGTGGGCGCGGCTCGATCCATTTGACGGCTTCAAGGTCAACTTCGAGATAGAGTTCGATCATCCGATCTTCAAGGCCCACATGCGCAGGGCCTCGATGGATTTCTCCTCGACCTCCTACCTCAAGGAGGTCGCCCGGGCCCGGACCTTCGGGTTTATGCGCGATCTGGAGAATCTGCGGTCACAGAACATGGTGATGGGCGGCAGCCTGGATAACGCCGTGGTGCTGGACAGCTACCGGATCCTGAACGAGGACGGGCTACGCTACGAAAACGAATTCGTGCGCCACAAGATCCTGGACGCGATCGGCGACCTCTACCTGCTCGGCCAGACCCTGATCGGCGAATACAGCGGGTTCAAGTCGGGCCACGGATTGAACAACAGGCTGCTGCGGAGCCTTGTCGCACGCCGGGAATGCTGGGAAGCGGTGACTTTCACCGACCTGGCTGATGCGCCGATTTCATTTACGGCGCCGCTTACTGCCTAGACGGGTCTCAACTAGCCGGTCGCACCTTGACGGAAACGGTGCTCGGCGCAAGGTCATGACTCTCGCTCAGGCCGCGGCGCAGGGCCGCGGTTTCGAAGCGCACCCGCGCCGCCCATACGGCGGCATCGACCAGCACGACCAGCCGCCGGTCGCGCAGGTTCGCGCCCAGGACGTGAGGCGCGACCTCGGGCGGGAGCAGCGCCTGCACCCGGCGGGTGAGGACATCGGTCGCCGCCGCCTGTTCAACGATGCGTGACAGACTACTGCCGGAGAGCAGATCTTTGAGGGATTTGGGACGACCAGGCGCCATGGCGAGTCTGAGAGCTAATCCCTTGAGGTCGGGGACGGTTTTGTGCATATTCTGCTTGACTGACAAAGGCAAAGCCATCGAAAGATGGCGACGCAAAACTTCCGGTCTACGGGCAGGAAACCTAGGACAGCGGGGTTACCGGTTATGAATCAATGGCTTAAGAGCCATCCACCGTTGCGAGCGGAGAACACATTGGGGAGCACACTGCTCCGATCCCGGGTGTCCGCCGGCCTGCCGCGGGTAGACGGCCGTGATGCGTCCGGCAGGTGGTCCCCCCGATGCATCTGATCGTCTATTCCCGCCGGCGTGGTGATGCCCGCCAGATCCGGCTCGCCGGTCTCCTGCCCGCCTGCCTTGGTCTGTCCGTCCTGGCACTCGCCTTTGTGGCCGGGCAATACTTCGCCGGCGGCGCTGAGCCGAAGGTCGCGGCGGAAGCTGTCGATCAGATGCGCGTCGAAGTGGAAGCGCAGCAGGCGAGGATTGCGGAACTGGATGCCGAGGCCCGCGCCAACCTGGATGCGATGGCGGTGCGGCTCGGTCAGCTCAATGCCCACATCGTCCGCCTCGATGCCCTGGGCCGGCGCCTGGTCTCCATGGCAGATCTGGAAGAGGGCGAGTTCAATTTCGATGATCCGCCGGCTCGCGGTGGTCCCGAAACCGATGCGTCCGCCCCCTCGGTCGCGAGCACTGACCTGGACGGCATGCTCGACGAACTGGCGCTGCAGATCGACGATCGTGCCGATCAACTCGCGGTGCTCGAGCGGGTGCTGGCCAATCGACGCCTGAGCAGCGAGCGGGTGCCCCAGGGGCGTCCGGCGCGTTCCGGCTGGCTGTCATCGTACTTCGGCAAGCGCACGGATCCTTTCTCCGGCAAGCAGGAGTTTCATGCCGGCGTCGATTTTGCGGGCAACGAGGGCGTGGACGTCCTGGCCGTGGCTTCCGGAGTCGTGACCTGGTCCGGCAAGCGCTATGGCTACGGCATCATGGTAGAGATCAATCACGGCAACGGCCTCGTGACTCGGTACGCCCACAACAAGGAGAACCTGGTCGAAGTGGGTGATACGGTGAAGAAGGGCCAGGCGATCGCCAGCATGGGCAAGTCGGGCCGGGCCACCGGACCCCATGTGCATTTCGAAGTCCTCAAGCACGGGCAGAAAGTCAATCCGCTGAAGTACGTGCAGCGCTGATCGACCGGCGCCCGCGTCGGCGCTGTTTCCCGTCCTCCCCGCAGGCCGTAAAATAACGGGCTTTGCCGCGCTTGCGGCAACGCAACCGGCGGCGGCCCGTGGCAATTTCTCCCCCGCCTGCCTCTTAGGAGCGTAAGTGTCTATTTTTACTGGAATTTTTGGCAGCCGGAACCAGCGTCTGCTGAAGCAGTACGGTCGCTCGATCAAGAAAATCAACGGCCTGGAACCCTCGATACAGTCTCTGGACGATGAGCAGCTGCGCGCCAAGACCACAGAATTCCGGCAGCGGCTGGCCGATGGTGCAGGGCTGGACGATCTGCTGGAAGAGGCCTTTGCCTGCGTGCGCGAGGCGAGCGTTCGCACGCTGGGGATGCGGCATTTCGACGTTCAGCTGATCGGCGGCATGGCCCTGCATTTCGGCAAGATCGCCGAAATGCGGACCGGTGAGGGCAAGACCCTGGTGGCCACATTGGCCGCGTATCTCAATGCGCTGCCCGCTGGCGGCGTCCACATCGTTACGGTCAACGAGTACCTGGCCAGCCGTGACTCGGACTGGATGCGCCCGATCTTCGAGGCGCTGGGTCTGACCGTGGATGTGATACGCAGCGGCCAGGATCCAGAGACCAAGCGCGCCGCCTACGCCGCCGATATCACCTACGGCACCAATAACGAGTTCGGTTTCGATTATCTTCGCGACAACCTGGCGTTCAGCCTCGACACGCGCGTGCAGCGGGGTCTCGCATTCGCGGTCGTCGACGAGGTCGACTCCATCCTCATCGACGAGGCGCGGACGCCGCTGATCATCTCGGGGCCGTCCGAGGAAGATACCGCTCTCTACAACAAGGTGGACCGGCTTGTGCCGCAGCTCAAAGCCCAGACTGAACCCGAGGGTCCGGGCGATTACTCGGTCGACGAAAAATCGAAGCAGGTCTTCCTGACCGAGGATGGTCACGCGCGGGTCGAGGAACTGATGGCGCGGGGCGGCCTGATCAAGTCCGGCGAGAGCCTGTATGACGCCGCCAATATAGGCCTCATGCAGCATCTGTCGGCCGCCCTGCGCGCCCATGCCGTCTATCGCCGTGACGTGGAATACCTGGTCAAGGACGGCGAGGTCGTGATCGTCGACGAATTCACGGGTCGCACGATGCCCGGCCGCCGCTGGTCCGACGGTCTGCATCAGGCGATCGAGGCCAAGGAGGGCGTGCAGGTGCGCCAGGAGAATCAGACCCTGGCGTCGATCACGTTCCAGAATTACTTCCGCATGTACGACAAATTGTCCGGGATGACCGGCACCGCGGATACGGAGGCGTTCGAATTCCAGCAGATCTATGGCCTGGAAGTGGTCGTGATTCCGACTCACAAGGAGATGGTGCGTGACGACGCCGCCGACCTGGTGTATCTGACGCAGAAAGACAAATTCGACGCCATCATCGAAGACATCGAGGATTGTCATCAACGCGGCCAGCCGGTCCTCGTGGGTACCACCTCGATCGAGACCTCGGAGTACCTGTCCGGCCTGTTGCGCAAGCGGAAGCTGAAGCACGAAGTGCTGAATGCCAAGCAGCACGCCCGCGAGGCCGAGATCGTGGCTCAGGCGGGCCGTCCCGGCGCCATCACCATCGCTACCAATATGGCGGGTCGCGGAACCGATATCGTACTCGGTGGCAGTCCGGGCACCGATGTACATGGCGCACGGTCTGAAGACGAGGACGCGGTCACCGGACAGCAGGAGTGGGAGCGGCGCCACCAGGACGTGGTCGCGGCCGGGGGCCTCCATATCATCGGCACCGAACGTCATGAATCCCGCCGAATCGACAACCAGCTGCGCGGCCGCTCCGGCCGTCAGGGCGATCCGGGATCCAGTCGTTTCTATCTGTCGCTGGAAGACAACCTGATGCGGATCTTCGGCGAGCCGGAGAAGACCAAGGCGCTGCTGTCCCGTGTCGGGATGCGCGAGGGCGAGGCGATCGAGAGCCGGCTGCTGTCGCGACAGATCGAACGGGCACAGCGCAAGGTCGAGGCGCATAACTTCGACATCCGCAAATCCCTGCTGGAATACGATGATGTGGCTAACGACCAGCGCCGGGTGGTCTACCAGCAGCGCACCGAACTGATGGCAGCCGAGGATATCGCCGACTGGGTCGTCGGGCTGCGGGAAGAGGTGCTGCAGGCTTTGGTCGAGGAGCACATTCCCCCGGAGACCGTCGAGGAGCAATGGGATGTGGACGGCCTGGAGAGGACACTGGAGAGCGACTTCGCCGCCACCCTCCCGATCGCCGACTGGATCGAGAAGGAACCGGCGCTGGATCAGGACGGTATCCGGGACCGGGTCATCAGCGAAGTGTCGAGGCTCTACGATGAAAAGGTCGAGACCATCGGCGAGCCGGTCATGCGGCACTTCGAAAAAGCCGTGATGCTGCAACAGCTGGACACTCACTGGAAAGAACATCTTGCGGCGATGGATTACCTGCGCCAGGGCATCCATCTGCGCGGCTACGCCCAGAAGAATCCCAAGCAGGAGTACAAGCGGGAAGCCTTCCAGATGTTCTCCGACATGCTGGACCGGGTAAAACACGATACGGTAAGCATCCTGAGCCGGGTGCAGATCCGCACCGAGGAAGAAGTGGAGGCCCTGGAGCGACAGCGCCGGGAGGCGGCCAAGATGAAGTTCCAGCATGCGGAGGCACCGGCCGCGACCGCAGGCAGCGCGCCGGCCACCCAGGGACGGCCGGCGGCAGCGCCCCCACCCCATGAGCCGTTCGTTCGCGATCATCCGAAAGTCGGTCGAAACGAGCCCTGCCCCTGCGGCTCGGGAAAGAAATACAAGCATTGTCACGGCCGTCTGAGCTGAACCGCCGCCCTTGAGTAGCGCATTGCCGACCTTGCACGTGGTCGCCGGCGTGCTCACAGACCCCGACGGCCGGGTGTTGATCTGTCAGCGTCCGCCGGGGAAGCACATGGC
>CBDTYJ010000080.1:0-9787 GCA_965364575.1 uncultured Gammaproteobacteria bacterium | reverse complement strand
CCCGGGGCGCCGCCACCCGGGATGCCGCCGCCCGATCCCGGGACGATCAGCGACGAGGCTGCCTCCCGGCGCATCTCTTCGATGCGCTTCATGGTGTCTTCCAGCGCAGTCTCGGCCGCCGCGCCGAAGCCTTCGATGGCCTTTTCCAGGGAATCGGCGGCGATCTCGAAGCTCAGAGGCAGCGCCCCGCCGGGCGTCAGTAGCTGTGCCTGACCGAGGAAGCGGATCGGGCGCGACGGATCTGCCTCGCCGCTGGCCGTGACCGGAGTGAGCCGCTGGATCGTGCCGACCCGCCGGTCCGTGTAGACCTCTTCCAGATAGAGATCATCCCCGTTCATCCTGATTTCCATGGTCTGCTGCTCGCTCATGACTTGCCGATCCCCGACGTGTGTTTGCACAAGTGCTCTAGGTTACCAATTTATGCCCGACCATATCTGCCCCGGCATCGCTAACGTCTCATCCCCCCGACTCACCGCCGGCCGGATGGGGATGATCGGCACAGCCACGGATATCGACCTGGATGGTGGAATGGTCGATCCGGTAACGGGCCTTCAGCGCCGCCTTGATCTCGCGCAGGATCCGTTCCTGATGCCCGTCCCCCTCCGTGATCTCCGCATGCATGGTCAGCAGCAGGCGCTGGGGCGTAAGGCTCCATACGTGGACGTGATGGAGGCCCTCGAGGCCGTGGATGCTGTCGATCAGATCGGCCTGGAGATCCTCCACGTCTAGCCAGTCCGGGGAGCCCTCCAGAAGGATATGGGCCGAGCGCTTCACCAGGTCCCAGGCGCTGCGCAGGATCAGGCCGGCGACGATGATCGAAAGCATCGGGTCGATAGGTGTCCAGCCGGTGAAGATAATCACGACCGCGGCGATGATGGCCACGAGGGAACCCAGCAGATCCCCCAGTACATGCAGCGCGGCGCCGCGGAGATTGAGATTCTCCTGATCACCCGAATGCAGGATCAGGAAGGCGATGACATTAACCGCCAGCCCGAGCACCGCGATCACCAGCATGGTCTCACCGACCACGGGGACCGGGTTCAGCATCCGTCGCGCCGCCTCGAACAGTATCCAGCCGACGATCAGGAGCAGGGTCAGGCCGTTGACGAAGGCGGCCAGTATCTGGAAGCGGTGATAACCGAAGCTCCGGCGCTGGTCCGCCGGCCGCTCGCTCACCAGGAAGGCTGCCCAGGCCAGCGCCAGCGCCATGCTGTCGGTCAGCATGTGGCCCGCATCGGCCAGCAGCGCCAGGGAACCCGACAACAGCCCGCCGATCACCTCGACGACCATAAAGCTCGCCGTCAGGATCATGGCAAACAGGATCCGCCGCGAGGCCGCCGCCTCGCCCTGTCTGGCCGTATGGGTCTGGGTCATTTGTTCAGCTGCCGCACCAGAGGATCAATGCCGTGGGGCCCATCGGCCCCGGGACCACAGTCTTGTTATTGTACCGTGGTCCTGTTCGGGGTCGGGGACGAAAAAAGGCCCCTGCAAGAGGGGCCTTCGTCTTCGCGCCGGATCCCGCGGATCGGGTCCGCGGTCCGGCGGCGATCAGGTCTTAGTAACGCGGACCACGCGCCGGACGCTCGGCCCGGGGCTTGGCCTGGTTGACCTTCATATTACGGCCGTTCAGCGCCGTGTCATTGAGGGCCTTGATGGCCGCATCGGCCTCGGAGTTGTCCGCCATCTCGACGAAGCCGAATCCCTTGGACTGGCCCGAGAATTTGTCAGTGATGACATTGACACTGGTGACAGCTCCGAACTCCGAAAAAGCCGAGCGGAGATCGTCTTCGGTCACGCTATAGGCCAGATTTCCAACATAGATATTCATACATTTACTCGTTCAAAAAACGTGTGTTGTTCGAAAAAACGCTGCCAGCGGGCAAACACACAAACCTGCTGGCAGAGACTTGCCGCAACGGCAAATTCCTGGCTCTGACGCCACCAACGAAAAAAAGGCCCGCTCGGGCCTTTCTGTCGCTGATCGGCTCGCACTGAGGGTCGCCGGGGTGGTCCCCGGCGGTCGGCGCTCACCCTCTCTCGCCGATTCGCGGCGCTCTCACGAGCACCGCAGCCACTAAGCATAACACTTCGGGGCCGCCGATCCTATCTGACCGGGCAGGGGCCGGCCTCGGGGGGCCTCGGGCCACTGATATTCAGCGCCCTGTGCGGGAGGCGCCTTCTGTGGTGGATTCGATAACCGGTCGTCGGATCACCCTCCGAAGCGATTTTGGGGCGATAATCACCGGCTGTACCGATGAGCAGGAGCAGGCCAATGAGAATCCAGTTGACCGATCTCGAAGCCAGGGTCATCGGTGTGTTGATCGAGAAGGCCGTGACCACACCGGACCAGTATCCCCTCTCCCTGAATGCCCTTCGCAACGGTTGTAACCAGAAGAGCAACCGCGATCCGGTGCTCGAGCTCGAGGAAGCCGAGGTGCAAGCAGTCCTGGACGGCTTGGCGAAAAAGCACCTGGTGATGGAAAAGTCCGGCTTTGGCAGCCGTGTGCCCAAGTTTCAGCATCGCTTCTGCAACAGCGAATTCGGCTCGCTGAAGTTCTCCGACCAGGAACTGGCTCTGGTCTGCGTCCTGCTCCTTCGCGGGCCACAGACCGCCGGGGAGCTGCGTAGCCGCACCCATCGTCTCTGCAGCTTCAGCGATGCCGGTGAGGTCGAGGCGACGCTCAGGGGACTCATGCAACGGGAGGACGGTCCGTTCGTCACCATGCTGGCCCGCGAGCCGGGCAAGCGCGAATCGCGGTTCGCACATCTTTTCTGCGGACCGGTCTCCAGCGACACCGTGAGTGCCGATCCGAAACCAGCTATCCAGGCGCCCTCGTCGGCACTGACAGCGCCGGATCGGGGCCATGAGGCGCGTCTGCAGGCGCTGGAGAAGCTTGTCGCGACCCTGCAAGAGGCGGTCGCGGATCTGCAGCGACAGATCGGGCCTCGAGCCCCGGACTCCGGGCCGCCGACCGAACATGACGTCGATCAATGAACGGGACCGGACCAGCGGATAGTCTTGCCGCCATGACCCAACTCAACCGACGGCTGGGCCGGGAGTACCGGACCCTGGCCTGCATGGTCGAGATCTACTGCCGGGATCATCACCCGGCGGAGCGCCACCGGCCATGCCTGCGCTGTCTGCGATTCCTTGAATATGCGCAGCAGCGGCTGCAGAAATGTCCTTACGGCCAGCGCAAACCGGTCTGCGCCAGCTGTCCGATCCATTGCTACAAGCGGGCCCAGCGGGAACAGGCTCGCAGGATCATGCGCTACGCGGGGCCGCGAATGTTGCTGCGCCACCCCTGGTACGCCCTCAATCACATGACCGACAAGCTGCGCCGGGTCGAGCACCCGATGACGATCCGCCGGCGAAAAAAAACGCGCACCAGATCGCGCCTCCCCGGTCGCGACTGATCTGCGGCTTGGAGCCAGAGCTAGTCCTCCGGCAGCGGGATAAACTCCGTCTCTCCGGGCACCGGATCGAAACGCCCTTCCTTCCAGTCCCGCTTGGCCTGTTCGATACGTTCAGCTCGTGTGGACAGGAGATTCCACCAGAGATGGCGCGGTCCATCCAGCGGCGCGCCTCCGAGCAGCATCAGCCTGCTGTCCGCCCCTGCGGCGATCTCCACCTCCTCGCCGTCGGCCAGGATCAGCATCCTGCCGGAAGGGTATCCGGCACCGGCGACCGTCATCGACCCGGAGACCACATAGACGGCCCGCTCACCCAGCTCTGCCGGCAGCGACAACCGCGCTCCTGCCGTCAGCTCCGCCGCCAGATAGAACATCGGGCTGAGGACGGCAACCGGCGAGCGCTCGCCGAAGGCCTCGCCGGCGATCAATCTCAGGGTGGCACCATCCTGTTCCACGACCGGTAGCGACCCGGCCGCGTGATGGAAGAAGGCCGGTTGGACCTCTTCCTTCCCCCGGGGCAGCGCGATCCAGCTCTGTATCCCGTGCAGCTTCGACGTCCGGGCTCGCTCCTCGTCACCGGTGCGCTCCGAATGCACGATGCCCCGGCCGGCAGTCATCCAGTTCACGGCACCCGGCCGGATCGGCTGGACCACGCCGAGGCTGTCCCGGTGCACGATCTCACCTTCGAACAGATAGGTCAGCGTGGCGAGGCCGATATGGGGATGCGGGCGGACATCGATGCCCCGGCCAGGGTCGAAGGTGGCGGGACCCATTTCATCGAAGAAGACGAACGGTCCGACCGCCCTCTGCCCCGGCGCGGGCAAGACCCGCCGCACCGAGAATCCGCCCAGATCCCGTTCGCTCGGCTCTATGACCCTGGCGACGGCGCCCTCGGCCTGGACACAGGCCGGGGACGGACAAGACTGGTGACTCATTTCCGGTCTCCCCCGTGATCGGCGGTTCCTGTTCCGGCGGTGCTCGGCCACCTTCCGGTTGACTAGGCCGGCCCCCGGCGATTCAGTTCGCTGACCTGGTCGTTCAGGGTCCAGTAATCATAGAGATATCCGACCAGGAACAGGCCGCCTGTCAGCAGCCAGATGATGCCCGTGATCCACTTGCCCATGTAGAAACGGTGGATGCCGAAGAACCCGAGAAACGTCAGCAGTATCCAGCTGACGTTGTAGTCCACCGGACCGTCTTCGAAACGATAGCTGGCGTCCTCGTTCATGCCCGGGATCAGGAACAGATCGATGATCCAGCCGATCAGCAGCAGCCCCAGGGTAAAAAACCAGATCGTGCCCGATATGGGCCGGCCGTAGTAGAAACGATGGGAACCGAAGAAACCGAATATCCACAACAGATATCCGATCAGCTTGCTGTGGGTGTGGGCGGGCGGATTCATAGACGGCGCCTGGCGGGAAACTGCACCGAGAATAGCAGCCCGTGCCCGCGATCGTCACGGACCCGCGCCCGGACTGGCCGGCCCCCCCAAACGAAAAGGGCCCCGGACGGGGCCCCCGAATTGTCTGTGCCGACCCGTGGAGGTCAGTTGTTGTATGCCACGGTCATGCGATAGCGGTCCAGATCACGCTCGTAGATCGCTTTCTGCCGCTCGAGCTCCACGATCTCGGCCTCGAGCTGTCCGCGCTTCTCGTTGAGCTCCTTGGCTTCGAGCAGCATCTGGGCACGTTCCTGGATCGTGGCGTCATCGCTGATGACACCGAGTTCCTTGGCACGCAGCTGGTCCTCGACGCTGTCCAGCTGGCGCTGCCGGTAGGCGATCTGGCTGGCCGCCGTGTTGACGCGGCTCTGAAGCGTGTGGAGCTGCTTGCCGGCCTGATAGGCGTCGGTGAAATCCGTGGCCAGATCGGCCGGGCAGGCACCATTGTAAGCACCTCCGCGGGCACCGAGATTGAAGCCGTTGTCGGGCTGGCAGAACTGCCGCAGACCTTCCTCACGGCCCTGCCGGTAGGCCTGCAGGTCCGGCGCCACGCCGTGCTTGGCGCAGGCCTTGCGATAGCTGCCGATACGGTCTCCCGAGTAGCCGGCGACACCGTCTTCATAGCCGATCGTGCGCCAGTCGCTCATCAGGCACTCGTCCTCGTTCATGGTCGCGCAGGCCTGCAGCATCAATATCGCGGCGGCGGTCCCAAGGATCCGGATGTTCATATTGGCCCTCCGGCAGACATCGGCCGACGCCGATGCTTGACATAACTAACCTGCGTGGGAGTTTACGGCCCTGCCGCCACCGGTGACCGTGAGACAAATCACGCTTTCGACTTCGGGCGGTCCTGGCCTTTATGCGTGGATCGCCGGCATCACGCATAATCCGCGGGTCGAAATGTGCCGCCGGACCCGCCGATGGATTTTCTGATCGCCATCTCCCCGATCCTGCTGCTGATCTGGTTACTGACCAAGCCGCGGGCCCTGGCCTCCCACGTCGCCCTGCCGCTGGTGGCTGTCCTGCTGTGGCTGGTCAAACTGCTGTATTTCGACACCCCCATGAACGCCGCCAACGCCACCGTGATCCTCGGCGTGCTGGAATCGTTGACGCCGATCACCATCATCTGGGGGGCGATCTTCCTGTTCAAGACCATGGAGTTGTCGGGCAGCATGGATGTCATCCGGCGCTGGCTCAACGAGATCACCGACAACCGCACGGCCCAGTTGATGATCATCGGCTGGGCGTTTTCTTTCCTGATAGAGGGAGCCAGCGGCTTCGGCACGCCGCCCGCGCTGGCGGCGCCACTGCTGGTCGGCCTCGGCTTCCCGCCGGTGCGCATCGCCATGCTGGCGCTGGTGATGAACTCGGTGCCGGTCTCCTTCGGCGCAGTCGGCACACCCACCTGGTTCGGATTCGGACAGCTCGGCCTCAGCGATTCGGAGATGCTGGCCATCGGATTCAAGACGGCACTCTTCCACGGCATCGCCGCCCTGTTCGTGCCGATCCTGGCGCTGCGCTTCGTCATCGGCTGGGACGAGATCCGCCGCAATCTTGGTTTCGTCTTCCTGTCGATCCTCAGCTGCACCATCCCCTATGTGCTCCTGGCCCGCTACAACTACGAATTCCCGGCGCTGTTCGGCGGTGCCGTGGGTCTCGGCCTGTCGGCATTCCTCGCCCATGCCGGTGTCGGGCTCACGCGCTCCGCCGACGAACGGCCCCATCGCACGGTGGCTCCGGGTCAGCTGTTCAAGGCACTCTTCCCGCTCTGGGGTACGCTGCTGATCCTGCTCGCCACGCGCATCCAGCAGCTGGGCATCAAGGGTCTGCTCAACCGCACGGAGCCGGCCTGGACCGCATCCCTCGGCCCCCTGGGCGAATTCTCGGTCAGTCCGGCTCTGGTGGTCTCGGCCAACAACGTCCTCGGCGTAGCCGGTGCGGACGGCAGCTGGTCCTACAAGACCCTCTACGTGCCCGCGCTTATCCCGTTCTTCCTTATATCGGGACTGGCATTCCTCATCTACCGGGTGGACCGGGGGGTCATCGCGCGCATCGGCCGGGAAAGCTGGGAACGCATGGTGCACCCCATCATCGCCTTGCTGGGCGCGCTGGTCATGGTGCGACTGCTGATGAGCGGCGGTGATGCCTCGCCGGTGCAGATCATCGGCCGCGGCTTCGCGGCCGCGGCTGGCGGCGCCTGGGTCGGATTCGCCCCGTACCTGGGCGCGGTGGGCTCTTTCTTTTCCGGTTCGGCGACCATATCGAACCTCACCTTCGGCGGAATACAAGCCTCTATCGCCGCCTCGCTCGACCTCGAGCGCACCACCATCCTCGCCCTCCAATCGGTGGGCGGCGGCATGGGCAATATGGTCTGCATCAATAACATCGTCGCGGTGTGCTCGATCCTCGGACTCAGCCGCCAGGAGGGTTACATCATCAAGCGGACCGTGGTGCCGATGCTGCTCTACGGGGTGGCGGCCGTGCTGACTGCGCTGGCCATCGGAGCACTCTGAATCGCCCGGCAGTAGCGGGCTAAGGTCGCGGGCGGCGGGATTTGCGGCGCCGGGCGGCACCGGTGGAAGGCTGCTCGGTGCCGCCCCATTTCTCGCGATGGAGATTCTCGGCCGACTGGCGGACGGCAGCGTGGCGATTGGACAACAACAAGGAATCCGGTGAACACACCCGCGCCCGGATTAATCCCAGGTCGCGCGCGGCGTCGAAAAGGCTGGGATACCAGCCCTCCCAACCCGGCAGCAATTGCTCGACCTGTTCACGCAGATTCATGGCAGTCATATTCGATCCGACTCGTCCCTGGCCGACCCTACTTCAGCCTCGGGCGTGGCACAAGCACGGCCGTCACGTTTGCACCCGCACATGCCGTGCCGACTCCACGGCGCTAGAACTGGTAGGTAAACCCCAGGCCGACGCGCACCTGGTTGCGGTCCTCGACGATCGGGCTGTCCCCGGCGTCACCGATCAGGCGCTCGTAGTTGGCGATCACCTGCATGCTCCAGTGCTTGCTCAGAAACACGAGCGTCAGCAACCCGGCGCCGACGCTGTTGATATCGCCGTCGGCGTCATACTCTGGGAGTCCCGAATTCGCCGCCTGCCGCGGCGTGATGCCGAAGTTGCTGGAGTTGTAGTCGCTGTCGGCGTAGCGGACCCGCAGGGACGGTTTGAGAAACACCGGCCCGACCAGGCGAAACCCGTAACCGGCCTTCAGGTCGATCTTTGTGCCGGCGTCGTCGCCGGTCACCTGGCGGCTGTAGTGCAGATCCGCAGACCACGGCCTGTTTTCCCATTCGAGATAGAGGTTCGCCGTCGCACCGCCGTCCACGTCGCCCAGACCTTCCAGTCTGCTGGAATCATCCTCGTCCCGGCCACCGCGATAGCCTACCGACGCGCCGGCGCGGATGGCGGACCCGCGCCAGAACCACATGCCCAGCCCCTTGACTGGATTGAGGAAGAAGCGCTCCTTGTACTCCAGATCGATCACCGGGAAGCCCCGGACCTTGTAGTCGTCGGAGCCTTCGTATTCCGGGGTGACGATGCCGAAAGCCCCGAGCCGGATGACCCAGTCACTCTCGGGCTCCCGCGGGTCCACATCACCGGCGGCCTCCTCAGGCATCTCGCGCATTTGAGCCTGGGCCAGGGATGGCCCCAGCAAGATGCAGGACAACAGGAAAGGCAGATATCGGGCCATGGTCCCTCTCGATTACATGCCGCCACCAGGGTCCGGCGGTCCGAAACTCGCGGATCATAGTCTCACAGGCTGCCGTTTGTCGCTGTTCCGGTCTGCCCGCAGATGACGCGAACCGGGACCCGGCACCGGCCGGGAGGCGGTCTTCCCATCGGGCCCCGGGCTGACTACCATGAGCCGCCATGCGCCGGGGCGCCAGCCGACGGCGGGGGGTCGACGCTCTCGAGACCTTCCCCCCGAGCGGGCCCGCGCGTCACCACACGGCAGGAGTCCATTGAACGCAAGCAACCCAGCGGAAGTCCGTATCGAGCCGGTGACGGACCGACGCTCGCTCAAGACGTTCATCCGCGTGCCCTGGTCGATCTATGCCGGCGATCCCTGCTGGGTGCCGCCGCTGCTGATGGAGCGCAAACAGGCTCTCTCGCCCGGGAATCCTTTTTTCCAGCACGCCCGTTGGCAGGGATGGATCGCATACCGGGGGCAAGACCCGGTCGGCCGGATCTCCGCCCAGATCGATCAACTCCATCTCGACCGGCATCAGGACGCCACCGGTTTCTTCGGCTGCCTGGAGGCGGTCGATGACGACCAGGTGTTCCGCGGCTTGTTCGATACGGCAGAATCGTGGCTGCGCGAGCGCGGCATGCGTCGCGCCCGGGGGCCATTCAGCCTCAGCATCAACCAGGAAGTCGGATTGCTGGTGGATCATTTCGACACCCCGCCATACCTGATGATGGGGCATGCGCCACCCTACTACGGACCGGCAATCGAGCGCCTCGGTTATGCCGGCGCCCGCGACCTGCTGGCGTATCAGCTCACGCCGCAATTCGAGACGCCGAAAGTGATGGCGGCCCTGTGCGCGAGGGTCGGCAAGAACGTCCGGCTGCGCAGCCTGCGCCGCAAGGAAAAAGTGGCCGAACTGGAGTTGATGAGGGACATCTTCAACGATGCCTGGTCCGAGAACTGGAGCTTCACGCCGTTTACCGCCGAGGAATTCCAGCACATCGGCCGGGAACTGCTGCCGCTGATCCCGGACGACTTTATACAGATCGCCGAACTGGACGGGGAACCAGTCGCCTTCATCGTGCTGATGCCCAACCTCAACGAAGCCATCGCCGATCTGGACGGACGCCTGCTGCCGTTCGGCTGGGCACGGCTGCTGTGGCGGCTCAAGGTGCGTTTCCCCAGGACGGCCCGTGTCTCGCTGATGGGCGTACGGCGCCGCCTGCACCATA
>CBDTYJ010000079.1:0-9846 GCA_965364575.1 uncultured Gammaproteobacteria bacterium | reverse complement strand
GGCGCGCCAGGTACGCTGGTCACTGGACGTGGATCCGGTGGAGCTGTTTTGAGTCCGGGGGATCGTTTCTTTCGTTCACCGGGCCGCTGTAGAATGCGCGGCTCATTCCAGCATAAGACGCTCGAGCGGCATGTAACGCCGGATCGGCGAGGAACTCTTTGAAGACGCAGATCGAATCCCTGGTCGCGCGCGCTCTACAGTCATTGGCCGGCGACACCTTGCCGGTGGAAGCCGCCGCCAGCGAGCCCCGGGTGGAGCGGACCCGCGACCCGAAGCATGGCGATTTTGCCTGCAACGTGGCGATGACCCTGGCCAGCGCCGCGCGCATGAAACCACGGGACATCGCGGCCCTGATCATGGATGCCCTGCCCCCTTCCGATCTGGTGCAAAGCACCGAGATCGCCGGCCCCGGATTCATCAATTTCTTCCTGACCCCGCGCGCCTTTCAGCTGGAGGTCGAGGCCATACACGAGCAGGGCGCGGATTACGGCCGCAACCAGAGCGGCAATGGGCAGGCGGTGATCGTCGAATTCGTCTCCGCCAACCCCACCGGTCCCCTGCACGTGGGCCATGGCCGCGGCGCGGCCTATGGCGACAGCGTCGCCAATCTCCTCGACGCCTGCGGTTACAGGGTCCACCGGGAATACTACGTCAACGACGCCGGGCGGCAGATGGACATCCTCGCGGTCAGCATCTGGCTGCGCTATCTGGAACTCGGCGGTGAAGCGTTCGATTTCCCCAGTAACGGCTACCGTGGCGGTTATGTCCGTGAGATCGCGGCCGCGCTCCATCGCGACGAGGGCGACCGGCTGCACCGGCCCGCCGCAGCGGCCTTCGCCGATGTGCCTGAGGACGGCCCCGGGGGTGACAAGGAAGCCCACATCGATGCCCTGATCGACAATGCCCGCAGCCTGTTGGGTGACGATTACCGCCGGGTGCTCGACGCCGGCCTCGGCAGCATACTGGCCGACATCCGCCGCGATCTGGACGAATTCGGCGTCCACATGGATGAATGGTTCTCCGAACGCAGCCTGACCGACTCCGGTCTGGTCGCCACCGCCATCGAACGGCTCAAGAGCGAGGACCGTGCCTACACGCGGGACGGAGCACTCTGGTTCCGGGCCACCGATCTCGGCGACGAGAAGGATCGCGTCGTGGTCAGGGATAATGGCCAGACCACGTATATCGCATCCGACATCGCCTACCACCTGGGCAAGCGGCAGCGAGGGTTCGACCTGCTGCTGGACGTCCTCGGTGCCGATCACCACGGCTACGTAGCCAGGGTCCGGGCGGGACTTGAAGCCATGAACGAACCGGCGGACAGCCTGGAGGTGCGCCTGGTCCAGTTCGCCGTGCTCTACCGCGGCGGCGAGAAAGTGCAGATGTCGACCCGTTCGGGAGAGTTCGTGACTCTGCGCGAGCTGCGGGAAGAAGTCGGGAACGACGCGGCGCGGCTGTTCTATGTGATGCGCTCCAACGACCAGCATCTGGATTTCGATCTCGAACTGGCTAAATCCAGGACCAACGAGAACCCGGTCTATTACATCCAGTACGCCCACGCGAGGATCTGCAGCGTGTTCCGGCAGCTGCACGACAAGGGCCTGGAATGGGATCCGGTGGCGGGACGCTCGGCGCTTGATCGGCTGCGGGAAGACCACGAGCAGAGCCTCATGCGTGCCCTGGGCCGGTATCCGGAGGTGATCGAGCTGGCGGCCGGCAACCGCGCGCCGCAGACGGTGGTCAATTACCTGCGGGAGCTGGCCAACGAATTCCACACCTATTACAACGCCCACACCTTCCTGGTCGAGGAAGCGGACCTGCGCGATGCAAGGCTGAGTCTGATCGCGGCGACACGTCAGGTACTGCGTAACGGTCTCGCCATCGTCGGCGTGTCCGCCCCGGAGAGCATGTAGGTCACAGACGATGGCGCGGGATTACAAGCATCGCAAACGCAGGAGCCGATCCAGCGCGCGGGCCAAGGGTCAGAGCAGCTTCGCGGCGGGTCTGGCGGTCGGGCTCGCGATCGCGCTGTTGGTCCACCTCTATCACAGCCGCGGTGTGCCGACGGCTGCGGCGCCTGCCCGGGTCCCGGCCTCGGCGACGGCGGTGCCCCAGGAGCCGGAGGAGACCGGGCCGGTGTTCGACTTCTACGAGATACTGCCGGACTTCGAAGTCGTGGTACCGGGACCCGCCGAAGCGACGAATTCGCCGGACCAGCCAGCTCGAGAGATGGCTCCGGGGACCTACTACCTGCAGGCCGGATCGTTCCGTCAATTCGAAGATGCGGACCGGCGCAAGGCCAGCCTCGCGCTGCTGGGCCTGTCCTCGGATATCCGCAAGGTCACGGTCAACGATCGGGCTCACTATCGGGTGCAGATCGGGCCGGTGAGCGACCCGTCGGAATTGCGCCGGATGCAGGCCCGGCTTAGCGGCGCCGGGATCGAGTACCTGGCCCTGCGCGCGAAGAAAACCGGCCAGTGATCGATCCGGCCGACGGCCGCTCAATCCTCGCTGGCGGACTGGCGGAAATCGATGCCGAGCGAGCGCAGTTTGCGATAGAGGTGGGTGCGCTCCATGCCGACCCGCTTGGCCAGCCGCCCGACCTTGCCGTCACAGAAGATCAGCTGCTGCTGCAGGTAGGCGCGCTCGAACTGCTCCCGGGCCTCGCGCAGCGGCAGTGCCAGCAGGTCCTGCTTGACCAGCGGTTCGCTGGGGGCGGCCTCGGCGGCGAGGAGTTTTTCGATCTCGGCCAGGGAAATCTCCTCGTCGCCACCCATGATCAGAAGGCGATGGACGAGATTCTTCAGGTCGCGCACGTTGCCGGGCCAGGGATAATGGCGGAGACGGTTCTGTGCCGCGACGCTGAAGCGGCGATAGGGTAGTTGCTCGGCCTCGACCAGCTTGTCCACGTAGTACCGCAACAGTTCGGGGACGTCTTCCGAATACTCGCGCAGCGGCGGGATCCGCAGCGTCACCACTGACAGCTGCGACAGAAGATCCCGGCGGAAAGACTTCGGCGCCAGCTTGTCGAAGCCTGGAGGTGCCGAGCTGAGGATCCTGCAGCCAAGCGGACGCGGCTTGATGCCGCCGACGCTGGCGTAGCTGCCGGCTTCGATGGCGCCGAGCAGGGCTTTCTGGCCCTCCGGGGGCAGATCGCCCAGTTCGTTGATAAACAGGGTGCCCTGACCGGCCTCGTCTATCACTCCGGGATGAATGCGTCCTTCGGCCTCGAGGCCGAACAGCTGGCGCGAGGCATCCTCATCGACGATGGAGGCGGCGATCAGGGGCACGAATGGCAGATCGGACCTGGAGCTGCGGGAGTGAAGGTAGCGGGCAAACATCTCACGGCCGGTGCCGGGCTCGCCCTGCAGCAAGACCGCCGTGTCGTGCATCGCGACCCGTTCGACCTGATCGCGCAGGCTGCGCATGGCCGGGCTCTTGCCCAGAGGCGTGAGCATCGGCGGCACGAGCTTGCGGGCACCGATCTTCAGCTGGGTCCTGCCTGATTCCAGCGCCCGCTCTACCACCCGGAGCAGATTGGCCAGAGACACCGGCTTCTCGATAAAGTCGAAGGCCCCCAGTCGCGTCGCCTCGACTGCCGTCTCGACAGTGCCGTGGCCGGACATCATGACCACCGGACAGGAGCCCTGAGCCGGGTCTTCGGACCACTCGCGCAGGAGCGTGATGCCGTCCACGTCCGGCATCCAGATATCCAGCAACACAAGGTCCGGCTCCTTATTGACGCGGCTCGCACGCGCCTCCCGGGCGTCTGCCGCGACCTCGACCTCATAACCTTCCTCGGTCAGGATCTCGTCGAGCAAACTACGGATGTCGGACTCGTCGTCCACGACCAGAATGCGGGCGGTACTCATGCTCGTTCTCTCCGATAATCGGCCTTGCCTGCTTCCTTGCGAATCAACGCTTCCCGGGCTGCCTCGTCTGCCGGCAGCAGGATGCTCAACATGGCGCCGCCGCCGCTCGCGTTGGATGCCTCGACCCGGCCCCCGTGTTCCTCGACCAGCTTCTTGACGATCGCCAGCCCCAGGCCCGTGCCCTTCGGCTTGGAGGTGACATAGGGGTCGAACACGTGCTCGAGCGCGTCCCCGGGGAATCCGGGGCCGTTGTCCCGGACCGTGATCTCCACACCCGGGTGCCCGTCGATCTCGCTGATACGGGTGGCGATGGTCAGACGGGCATCGGCGCACATCTCCAGCGCCTCGACGCCGTTGCGGATCAGGTTGTGCAGGATCTGTCGGACGCGCACGCCGTCGATTTCCAGCTGCGGCAGATCCGGTTCCAGCTGCAACCGGATATCGACGGCGATCTCCCTTACACGGTAGAGCTCCGCCACCTCCGTTATCAGCCGGTTCAGGTCGGTCCTGGCCAGGTTCATATCCGGGGCCCGGGCGTATTCGCTGAAGGCATTGACCATCTGCTTCATGCCCTCGACCTGCTGGATGATGGTGCGGGTGGCGCGCTCGAGCACCTCCGCATCCTGGTCTTTCATCTGATCGAGGAAGCGGCGGCGCATCCGCTCGGCGGAAAGCTGGATGGGCGTCAACGGGTTCTTGATCTCGTGGGCCAGTCGGCGCGCGACCTCACCCCACGCCGAATCACGCTGGGCCTGGATCAGCGCGGTGATGTCATCGAACACGACCACGTACCCGGCAGGCTCCCCGTCCTCGGAGGGCAGTGCCGAACATGCACACATCAGTACCCGCCGCCCGACGTCGCCGCGCAGGACGATCTGCTCCCTCCACTCCGTCTCGCCCTGCATGATGTGCCGGCGTCCCACCTCGACGAATTGCTCCAGCAGCGGCTTGCCGCGCGCCACCTCCAGCAGCGGGCTGCCGATGGAGGCGGCCAGATCGACACCGAGGATGGCGCCAGCCGCCTCGTTGGCCGTGCGGATGCGCCAGTCGGTCTCCAGCGATACGACTCCGGTGGAGAGCCGGCCCAGGATGACTGCCAGATAGGCCCGCTCATTCTCCACCGCCTGCTGGCTGCGGCTGGCCAGCTCGCGGGCATCCGACAGCCGCCGGGTCATGTCGTTGAATGACCGGATCAGGAAACCCATGTCGTCACTGCCGGGCAGCGGCAGCTTGGTATCCAGGTCGCCATGGGCGACCGCGCGCGTCCCGTCTATCAGATTCTGGATCGGCGCCACCAGGCGGCGGGAGAAAAAGAACGCGCCCCAGACGGCGGCCAGCATGGACAGGAGCAGCACCATGGTCAGCGTCAGGCTCAGGCTGTACTTGAGCAGACGCCGCATGTAGGACAGCTCGCCGTATTCCGCGTAGGAGGTCTGCACCGCATCGGCCAGCGAACTGATCCGTTCCGAAACCGGGAATATGGCCAGCAGGATGCGCTGTTCCGCGAACGGGTTTGCCGCCGGGATATTGATGGCGGTGCGGATCCGGTAGCCGCCTTCGCCTAGCGGGTCGAGACCGACATAGCTGTCGTTGGTACGGATATGTAGCAGGATCTCGTCATTGGGCGTGGCCCGCACTTCCAGATCATCCCGCTCGGAGATGGACGCGACGATGCGATTGTTGCGGCCGACGACCGTGATCTCGCCCGCCCCGGTCTCACGCTGCAGCCGGGCCAATTGGCTGGCCAGCCCGACGCTCGAACTCTCTCGCAGACGGGTCGCCATCATCTCCGTGATCTGCGCATAGTCCCGCATCTGCGTTTCCAGCGTCGCCCGGCTCAGATTCAGGGCGTTCGACAGGCCGCGCTCCACATCGACGCTGAACCAGCTCTCGATGCCGCGGTTGAGGAACTGGATCGAGAAATAATAGACGATGATCAAAGGCACCACCGCCAGCACCACGAAGGTCGCGACCATGCGCGATTTGAGGCGCGACCCTGGCACATGATTCCGGTACTCCTGCACCAGCTTGATCAGATTGCCGACGATCAGGACCAGCAGCGTCAGCACGCCGAGCGCGTTGAGCAGGAACAGCCAGCCATAGAGCCGGCCGAACTCGTCCGCATCCTCGGTCGCCATCGCCAGCAGGACCATGGCCCCGAGCCACAACATCAGGCCCGCGACCAGCATCAGCGCCATGCCGGCGCGTTTTACCGCTGTACTGGCCATCGATACCACTCGCTGGTGACGCGCCAGTCACCCCAGAAAAGGGACAAAATCCGCAACGGGCCGGACATTTCCCTGATGTCCATCTGCACCCGCAGATTGCCGTCGTAACGGTTCTCTCTCTCCAGTAGCGCCTCGTCGATCACGGGCAGACCCTGAACCTCGCCGAGGCGTAACAGGGCGTTCTCCAGCGCGCTGAAGGATTCGCGTTCCCCGCTGTTGAGATTCGCCAGCACGTAGCGCCCGGTAAGGGCGTGGAACGTGAGCTGATAGCGCTGCCGCAGACTGGCGACGGTGTTGTCCCAGATGTAACGCCGCCGCTGCGTCACTTCGATCTGGAACTCGATATTGAGAGTGACGCCGTTCTGCAGCGCGTCGACCGCCTCCTCGCCAGGCGACAGGTCGACGCGGCCGTTCAGGTACAGGACGCCGTCGGTGGCTTCCGTGTAGGCGGAACGGATATCGATGGACCCGTCCTTGTCAGCATGGGCCAGGGGCGCGAGCAACAGGAAACAGAGACCCGTCCAGGCGATCACGAGCCGCCGGGTCGCGGTTGATCCCGCGCCGATCCTGCCCCCGACGTTGGCGCCGATATTGCCCACTAATGCGATCATTATTCAGCCGAATTTGTGCAGACAAGCATAATAGAAGCCGTCCATGCCTGTCTCACCGGGCAGTATCTGACGGCCCGGTTCAGCGTCGACGCCCCATCCGGCCGCGACGCGATCGCGGTCAAGCCCGGCGTCCGGCGTCCGCTCAAGAAAACTCGCGACCTGCCGGGGACCCTCTGCGCGGAACACGGAGCAGGTGCAGTAGACAAGACGCCCGCCCGGTGCCAGCAGCGGCCAGAGTTGATCCAGGAGCAGGGATTGCAGCGCCGACAACCGGCCGACATCGGCAGGACGCCGCAACAGTTTTATGTCCGGATGACGCCTGATGACGCCACTGGCCGTGCAGGGAGCGTCAAGCAATATGGAATCAAACGGCCGGCCGTCCCACCAGCGTTCCGGCGCGGCCGCATCGGCGGCCATCAGCGTCGCGGAAGACCCCAGCCGCGCCAGGTTCTCTTCTACCAGGCCGAGACGCGCAGCGTCCAGGTCCACGGCGGTAAGATCCAGCGTCGGACACAACTCGAGCAGATGTCCGGTCTTGCCGCCCGGCGCGGCGCAGGCGTCGAGGCAACGCTGGCCCGGCTCCGGCGCCAACAGATGCGCGGCCAACTGGGCCGCGGCGTCCTGTACCGATACCAGACCGTCAGCGAAGCCCGGCAGCCGGGCCACGTCGACCGGCTGGTCCAGGCGCAGGGCCTCAGGGGCCCAGGGTGACGCTTCCGACGGCGGCACATCCGCCGTGGCCATCCAGGATTCCCGGGTTCCGCGCGCGGCGTTGATCCGCAGCCACATGGGCGGGTGCAGATTGTTCTGCTCGAGGATTTCTTCCCACCGCAGCGGCCAATCCTCCCTGAACGCATCGACCATCCATCGCGGGTGGCTGTAACGGCCCTCGGGATGGGCATCGGCGGCGCCGTCAATCGCAGTCCGCTCGCGAAGGTAGCGGCGCAGCACCGCGTTGACGAGTCCCCGAGCTCGCGGGCGCCCGATGCCCGTCGCGGCCTCCACCGTGGCCGCTACCGCCGCATGGTCGGGTATGGCCATGCCGGAGATCTGGTGCAGCCCCACCAGCAGCAAGCCGTTGAGCTCCGCCTCGCGCTTCTTCAATGGCTTGTCCAGCAGCTCCGCCAGCAGGAGTCTGAGGCGGGGCTGGAAGCGGAGCGTGCCATAGACGAGCGCCTGGACCAGGGCGCGCTCCCGCTCATCGGCCAGCGTCCCGAGCGCCGGCGGCAGGACTTCGCTCAAAGACCGTCCGGCCGCGGTCACGCTCGCCACGACCCGAGCGGCCGCAGCCCGGGACTGCCAGCCCGCGCTCATGATCCGCCGTCGCCGAGACGGACGCCGACGGCCTGGTGACCGTTGAGGAACGCAGCCGCATCCATGGGACGCCCTCCGGGCAATTGCAGACGCTGGATACGCAGGACACCGCGGCCACTGGTCACATCCATGCCATCCCTGCCGCCGCCGAGGACGGTACCCGGAGGCGCATCGTCGTCCAGATCCAGCGGCCTGGCCTCCAGGATCTTGATCCTCTGGTCCCGGTACAGGGTCCACGCGCCCGGCCGCGGCTGGAACGCCCGGACGACCCTGGCCAGTTCCTCCGCGGGCCGGCTCCAGCACAGACGGGCGTCGTCCGAAGAAAGTTTCTCCGCATAGCAGGCGCCGGTGTCCGGCTGAGGCTTCCGGCTCAGCGTCCCGGCCGCCAGCTTCTCAAGCGCGTCCACCAGCGCGCCGGCGCACAGATCGGCGAGCCTCTCCCGCAGTTGGCCCGCTGTCTCGTCGGGACCGATGGGGGTCCTGCGGACGAGCAGCATGTCGCCGGTGTCCAGACCTTCATCCATCTGCATCACGGTGATCCCGGTTTCCGCATCCCCGGCGAGGACGGCCCGCTCGACCGGTGCTGCGCCCCGCCATCTCGGCAGCAGCGATGCGTGTCCATTGATACAGCCGTATCGGGGCAGGTCCAGCAGGGCGGGCGGGATGATGAGCCCGTAGTCGACGACGATCATGACATCGGGCACCAAGGCTTCGAGCTCACGGAGCAGGGCGGGATCGCGGAGGCGCGAAGGGGTCCTGACCGCCAGATCCCGGCCGCAGGCAAATCGCCTGACCGGCGTCGGTGTCAGTTTGCGGCGGCGGCCCGCCGGCCGGTCCGGCTGAGTCAGCACGGCCTTCAGCTCGTGGCCCGCGTCCAGCAGGGCAGCCAGACTGGTGACGGCGAATTCGGAACTTCCGGCGAAGATCAGGTCCAGTGTCCTTCTCCGCCGGGGATGATTCAGATTGCGGGTGTGTGTACGCGGACGTCGGCGCCCGCAGTCTGGCTGCGACGTTCCTTTTCCAGCCGCTTGCGGATGCGCTGGCGCTTGAGATCGGACAGATAGTCGACGAACAGCTTGCCGTCGAGATGATCGATCTCGTGCTGGATGCAGACCGCCAGCAGGCCGTCGGCCTCGGTCTCTACCGTCTCGCCGTCCAGGTTTGTCGAACGCACACGGATGTGTTCTGCCCGCTCCACCCGTTCGTAGATGCCGGGCACCGACAGACATCCCTCTTCCATGACCTCCACGCCGTCCATCTCGATGATCTCCGGGTTGATATAGACGCGCGGATCGTCATGGGTCTCCGAGACGTCGGCCACCAGCATCCGGATATGCACATCCACCTGGGTGGCCGCGAGCCCTATCCCGGGTGCCGCGTACATGGTCTCGAGCATGTCGGCGGCCAGGCGGCGGATTTCGTCATCCACCGCCTCCACGGGCTTGGCGACGGTGCGCAGCCGCGGGTCGGGATATTCGAGAATCTGCAATTTAGCCATATATAACGAGTTTCGAATTTCGTGTAGTGCGTCACAAATCGACGCTAGAATTATGACAATACTGACACCACATGCTAATGTCCGTTCCAGTCTCGAGCGAGGTCCCGGCCTTGGCGCGAGGGCTGCGCTCGGAACGCCGCCTAGCCAGCGGACGATTAGTGGCCAATTATAACAGCCAACCGCCCAGTGACGTGGGCGTCCGGAGACGACCGATGGAGCGACATTCGGCCCTGTCCCCCTCTTCACCAGCCCGTCTGATCCGATCCCTTTCGGTTCTGCTGGCATCGACATTGTTGGGCGCCTGCGCGTCCCCGCCGCCGGCA
>CBDTYJ010000078.1:0-10093 GCA_965364575.1 uncultured Gammaproteobacteria bacterium | reverse complement strand
AGTTCGCCCCGGCCGACCAGGGGATTCCAGTCTCCATAGACGCCCACCACCGGCCCGAGATAGGGCAGGCAGATCTCGAGATTGCGCTGGAAATCCATCTCATCCGGCTCCACCAGCCCCCGACGGGGATTCTCCATGGCCCAGATCATGCCGGACAGGACCGCCACGCAGACCTGCAGGCTGGTGGCGTTGTTGTAAGGAGCCAGGCTCCGGGCCTGATCCACCGAAAGCTGCGAGCCGTACCAGTAGGCATTACGGGCGTGGCCCGCCAGCAAGACACCAAGCTCGTCGATGCCGGTGGTGACCTCCTCCATCATCAGCCGCTTGCTGGACTGCTCGACCCAGCCCTTGCCCGCCAGTTCGTGGACCGACAGCACGGCGTCGTCACAGGGGTGATAGGCGTAATGGACTGTCGGCCGGTAATGGACCGTGTCTCCCTCGCGCACCGTCAGGTAGTCGGCGATGGAGATGGACTCGCCGTGGGTGATGAGGAAGCCGTGGAACGGCCCTTCGATTGGCGTCCAGGTACGCACCCGGGTGCTGGCGCCGGGCCGATTGAGATAGATCGCCGCGCCCGAGCCGGATTCATGGCGCCCGCCGTCGGCCGGGAAATGGCGCTCATGGCTGCCCCATCCCAGTTCCGCAGGCTGCAGCCCTTCGCTGATGAAGCCGTCCACGGACCAGGTATTGACGAACTCGCCGACCGCCTTTGGGATGTCCGCTACCTGAGTATCCCGTTCGGCGATGTGGATGACCTTGACCCCGAGGGCGGCCGCCAGCTCCGACCAGGCCTTGCGGTCCGCCGGCAGGGCGATATCCATGCCCTGATCGCTGGCCAGGTTCAGCAGCGCCTGCTTGACGAAATGGGAGACCAGACCGGGATTCGCGCCGTGGGTGATCACGGCAGTGGGCGCGTCGCCCTCGCGCAGCGCAAGGGCTTTTTCGCGCAGGGCGTAGTTGCTGCGGCCAGCCGGGGGCACGCTGAGATCCGTGTAGCCGCCCGGCCAGGGCTCGATACAGGTGTCGAGATAGAGCGCGCCTTGCTCCCGCGCGTAGCGGATCAGGTCGATGCTGCTGACGTCCACCGACAGGTTGAGCAGAAAATCCCCGGGACCCAGACGGCCGTCGAGGATCTCGCGGTAATTTTCCGGTACCAACGGCTGGCGAAGATATTCGACGCCGCACGCCTCGGCGGTGGCCCGGCCCTTGTCGTCGGCGGCGATGATACTGATGCGCTCCGCCGGCATCTGGATATGGCGGAGGATCAGGGGCAGCGTGCCCTGGCCGATACTGCCGCACCCGATCATCAGAATGCGGCCCGGGAATTTCGCGTGGATCTGGTATTCGCTCATCGACGTCTCCGGAGAACAGGACACTGAACCCCAGGCGAACGGCCGCGTGGGGCCCGGAAATATAGCATGTCGATTTAGGATCACCGACCGGTCTGGCCTTGTGCCGAAACGGGGCCGGCTCTATGCTGCGCCCCAGTCCGGGGAGGGCACCATGAACGGTCAGGGCGACGCCATCGACACCCCTCGCGAGGGAACCTGGAGTACCGAAGACGCGAGCGAACTCTACCGCATCCCGGCCTGGGGCAAGGGCTACTTCCAGGTCAGCGAAGCGGGACACCTCCTGGTGCGTCCCGATCCGGGACGGGACGAATTCATCGATCTGCTGGAGGTGGTCGAGGGACTGCAGGCGCGCGACCTGGGAACGCCGCTGGTGATCCGTTTCTCCGATATCCTGGCCCACCGCCTGCGCGAGCTGCGGGACGCTTTCGCCGACGCTATCCGCGAAAACGACTACCGCGGTCGCTACGCGGCCGTCTATCCCATCAAGGTCAACCAGCAGCGTCTGGTCGTCGAGGAGATCTATCGCTACGGCCGGGAACTGGGCTTCGGGCTGGAAGTGGGATCGAAGCCGGAACTGCTGGCGGTGATGGCCCTGACCGAAGGGGGTGATGACCGGCTGATCGTCTGCAACGGCTTCAAGGACGACAGTTACATCAAGGCGGTGATTCTCGCCGCCAAGCTGGGGCGCACCATCATCCCGGTAGTGGAGAACGCCGGCGAGCTGGAGCTGATCCTCAAATACGCAGACCGCTATGGTGTCCGGCCGCGTATCGGCGTGCGGGTCAAACTTTCCAGCGAAGGGGCCGGGCGCTGGCGGGAGAGCGCCGGGGCGAAGTCCAAATTCGGTCTTTTCGTAAGCGAGATCCTGCAGCTGCTGGACACTCTGAGCGACCGTGGCATGCAGGACTGCCTGCAGCTGGTCCACTGTCATCCGGGCAGCCAGCTGCACGACATCCGCAAGGTCAAGGACACCATCAGCGAGCTGGCTCACGTCTATGCCGAACTGGCGAGTCTGGGTGCCGGGCTGCGCTACATCGACGTTGGCGGTGGCCTCGGCGTGGACTATGACGGCAGCGCGACCAACCTGCCGTCTTCGATGAACTACACCATCCGTGAATATGCCCGGGACGTGGTCCACAGGGTGGCCGCGGTCTGTGATGCCCGCGGGCTCGAGCACCCGACCATCGTCAGCGAATCCGGCCGCGCAATCGCCGCCTACTCCAGCGTATTGATCTTCAACGTCCTGGGCGTAGCGTCACTGGACCGGTTCGAGCCGCCAGACCTGCCCGGCCCGGATGCCACCCCGCCGCAACCCCTGCGCGATCTATGGGATGCATACCGCAACGTGGCTCCCGATCGGCTGATCGAGTGCTATCACGATGCCCAGCACGCCCGGGCGGCGGCCATGCAGATGTTCCAGCTCGGGTATCTGGGCCTGCGGGAGCGAAGTCTCGCCGAGCGCCTGTTCTGGGCCACCTGCGCGGCGGTGCGCGACCACGCCCGGCGGATGGGCCAGGTCCCGGAGGAACTGGCGCCGCTGGAAGCAGTGCTGAGCGATATCTACTTCTGCAACCTCTCCGTATTCCAGTCCCTTCCCGACAGCTGGGCCATCGAACAGCTGTTCCCGGTCGCGCCCATCCATCGTCTGGACCAGCGGCCGACACGTCGCGCCGTACTGGCTGATATCACCTGCGATTCGGACGGCAAGATCGATCGTTTCATCGGCAGCGACGGGATCCAGCGGACTGTGCCGGTACACGCTATCGAAGGCGGCGGAGATTACTACCTGGCGGCTTTCCTGGTAGGCGCCTATCAGGAGACCCTCGGCGACCTGCACAATCTGTTCGGCGATACCCACGTGGTCCACATTCGTCTCCACGATGAAGGCGGTTGGTGGATCGAAGAGACCATCCGCGGCGACTCCGCCAAAGAGGTGCTGGGATACATGGAATACGACGTGGCCCAGCTGCCGCCGCGCCTGGCCCGAGATTGCGAGCGGGCCGTGCGCGACGGCCGGCTCACGCTGGCTGAGAGCCAGACGCTGCGACGTTTTTACGAGAACGAACTGGACGGTTACACCTATCTCGAGGGGGAAGAAGGCTCCTGAATCCGGATCCGGATGGCCGCCGTCCGCCGCCGGCGTCCGCGCCAGGCGAGCGAGGCGGCCAGCACGCCGAGCACCAAAAACTCCAATCCTATTGCGCCACCGCCACCGCCGCGGGAGATGGTGACCGGCGCCGGCAGACCGCCGTCGAAGGAAACATCCTCCAGCGGCAGAAAGCTGAGCGCCGAACTCTCGAGCGGGCCGTATTCGACCACCAGATCCCCGTAGTCCGCGTCATAGACTTCGATCAGCACGTCGTAGTCGTCCGGGGGGAAGCCCGCCACCAGTTCGGTCTCGACTTCGTAATCGTCCGAGGCTGAGCTGCCGTAGATGGTGAACACGGGGCTCTGATAGAACTGCGTCCAGCGACCGTCGTCACCACGCATGAACAGGCGCACGAATACATCGGCATCGAAATAGTCGGTGTCGATATCGAAGCTGACGCGCAGGTAAGTGTAGAAGCCGTCACCGTCGATGTCGTCGAACAAGCGCGTGGTGGCCGAGTAGATGCGGTAGGCGCAGCAAGACGCCGCGTTCATCTGCACCGCAGTGGGCCCGGCTGGTTTCGTCAGGCGTGTTTCCGCCGGCGGTTGATAGTCTTCCAGCAGGTCGGCGGGACGGCGCTCTGCGTCACCCCGCTCGCTCTCGAACCCGGCCGCGGAACGGCTCTCCCGCGGGGCTTCTCCAGCATGCGCCACCGCCGACGCAAGGGCGAGCCCCAACGCGACGACCGCAAGAGCCAGGCTCAACAGGGATCGGGTCCTTCGGATAGTGTTCATCTTGACTTCCTCCGTCCCCGCTTTTGCGGGGTCTGGAAGTCATTTGAACCGGATCAGGCTGAACCGAAGCTGAATCGCCGCGGCCGGGAGATTATGTCGAATCAGCTATGGCGCGCGGATCAGCGGGGGCCAAACGCAGCAGATGCTCGCCATAAGCGCGGACGTCAGCCCAATCCGTGTAATCGATCACCGAATTGCGGTCGGTCGGACCCTTGGTCATCTTCATGATCAGCTGAATCATCACGGTGTCGTACCAGGACCAGGACGGGTAATCCACCTTGCCGGCGATGACCCTGAGGTCCTTCGGTCGCCAGGGCGATCGCTCAAGGAACTTCTGCATGTAGCGGTTGCCCTCGACCGTGGCCTTCTCCGGGTTGCGCGCCACCACGGAGACGTTGAAGAAACTGTTCGGTCGGCTATCCAGTTCAGCCTTGTTCTCGGTGACAAACCGGAACACGTGCTCGTGATAAGTCCCGTATATCACCGGCGCTCCGACCACGACCACGTCCGCGAGGCTCCAGTCGACCCCTTCGTAGATCGCCTCGTTGATGGGCATGAGATGACAGCGGCCGCCGGCCTCGCCGACGCTCTCTCCGATCCGCCGCGCCACCCGGGCGGTATGTCCCATCCGGCTCTGGTAGACGAGCAGTATTGAGTCCATGAGTCCCGCTCCGATGGCGCGTTTTAGCGTCGCAGCCCGGCCGATGGCCGGCTCCCTGTGCATTATAAAATTCCGGCAGGACGGCAGAATTGATGTGGATCAGGCCTGGTGACCCGCAGCGCGGGCCCGCGGCGTCACAACCACCCCTTCCAGCGGAAGAACGCGCCGATGCCCACGGCGGACGCCAGCATCAGCACCATAGTGAGGACGAAGGCGAAGGGGTCTTCCGTGCCGGGCAGACCGGCCACGTTCATGCCGAACAGCCCGGTAAGAAACGACAATGGAAGGAAGATCGCGGCGACGACGGAGAGGATATACATACGCTCGTTCTGTTGTTGTGCCAGCCTGCCCAGCAGATCTTCCTGAGCCACCATGGCCCGCTCCCGGACCAGGTCCAGGTCCTCCAGATAGCGAGTGACGCGATCGCCTTCCTCGCGCAGCTCGAAGGCCTGTTCTGAGCTCAACAGCCCACCGTGGTTGCGGGACAGACTCTGCATGGCGTCTCGCTGAGGGCCCAGATAGCGCCTGAACTGAGCGGCGCGGCGGCGCATCTGGGAGAATTGTCCGCCGTACGCCACGACTGAACCCTCGCCGAACCTGGCCTCCGCGGCCTCGAGTTCTTCATCCAGCCGCTCGACGACCGGGCCGATGCGATCGCCGATCGCCCAGGCCAGCCTGATCAGAAAGTCGGCGGAGCCGGTCGGCCCCTTTCCCTTCCTGGTCTCCTCGGCGAGCGCTCTGACCGACTGCAGCATACGGCGGCGGGTGGTGATGATGCGTCCCGGCTCCAGCCAGATGCGGATCGCCACCATGTCCTCCGCCTCCTCGCCGGGATTGAGGTTGACGCCGCGCAGAATGGCCAGCACGCCGTCCGCGTGCAGGACCGAGCGCGGCCGGGTGTCCACATCCAGAAGAGCATCGACGATGGCCTCTTCGAGACCGCTTTGATCGCGCAGCCATGCCTGAGCCCGCGGATCGGTCAGGTCCAGGTGTAACCAGGGCCGCGCCAGTTCAGAGGACCGGGTCTCGAGGTCCGCCCAGGACAAGGCGCGGCCGCCCCCCTTGCCGTCCAGGTCGAAGGCGAAGATGAGGCCGTCTGCTTCGTTGCCGTTGAATTCGTCCATGGGCAGCCCCAGGGGTATGGCCGAGCATGCAATACATCATACCAAGCGGGCTGATGGACTGGCGTCCGTGATCGGGGAATGGCGACCGGACCGCCATCCGGGGGCCAACCATCCGTAGGCCGGATCCAGCCGAGGAAGAAACGGGCCCGGCTGGAACCGGGCCCGTCTCATCGTCCTGATCTGCTGGCGATCAGACGCCGGACTTGAGCAACTCCACCTCGAAGATCAACACCGAGTTGGGACCGATGTCCGCGCCGGCGCCGCGCTCGCCGTAGGCGAGCTCTGCGGGGATGTAGAGTTCCCACTTGGCGCCTTCGTTCATCAGCTGCAGCGCCTCGGTCCAGCCCGCGATCACGCCGTTGACCGGAAACTCCGCCGGCTCGCCGCGAGCGTAGGAGCTGTCGAACTCGGTGCCGTTGAGCAGCGTGCCGCGATAATGGACCCGGACCACGTCGTCGGGGGTCGGCCTGGCGCCGTCACCGGGCTCGATGACCTTGTATTGCAGGCCGCTATCGGTGGTCACTACCCCTTCCTTGGCCTGGTTGGCGTCCAGGAACGCCTGACCTTCCATCCGATTCTGTTCCGCCAGACGACTCTGCTCTGCCTGAGCCTCCTGCTGCCGCTCGGCCATCTTCTCCTGCTGCTGGTCGATGAAGGCTCCGAGCGCCTCCTTGGCCTCATCCTCGTCGAGCCGGGGCTCGTTGCCGGCGAAGGCATCAGCGATACCGGCCGAGAGCGCCTCTACGTCGATCTCCATCCCCTGGGCACTAAAACGACCGCCGATGTCGGTGCCGATGACATAACTGGATTTCTGGGTCAGCGATTCCAGCATCAACTCGCCGTCGGCGCCCCCTGCGGCCCGGTCCTGGTTTGCGAACATCGTGACCGCTGCTCCGGCGACGGCGCCCAGCACCAGTCCGCCGATCAATTTTCCGTTGGACATGATTCATCCTGCTTGTATGGCAAAGAATCCACCATTATAGAATCTTCAGCCATCCGTTGTCTGCGCGCGCTCGCAGCGATCCCCGCGGGCCGCGGCTGCCCTGGCTCAGCGGTAACCCGCCGCCTGCAGCGAGAACAGATGCGCGTAATGGCCGTCCAAGGCCATCAGCGACTCGTGGCTGCCCCGCTCGATGATACGGCCGTCCTGGATCACCACGATCTGGTCGGCCATGCGCACGGTGGAGAAGCGATGGGAGATGAGGATGGCAATGCGGTTCGTGGTCAGACGCCGGAAATGTTCGAATACCGTGGCCTCGGCAGCCGCGTCCATGGCCGCCGTCGGCTCGTCCAGCACCAGGATGTCCGCCCCCGAGCGCATGAACGCCCGGGACAGGGCGATCTTCTGCCACTGGCCACCGGACAGCTCCTGCCCGTCCTTGAACCAGCGGCCGAGCTGGGTCTCGTAGCCGGCCGGCAGACTGTCCACGATCGGTGCCGCCATGCCCATCCGGGCCGCCTCCTGCCAGCGCTTCTGATCCTCGAAGTAGCGTACGTCCCCGGCGCCGATGTTCTCGCCTACCAGCAGCTGGTAGCGGGCGAAATCCTGGAAGATGACGCCGATGCGCTGGCGCAGGGCGGCCTCGTCCCACTGCTCCAGATCCATGCCGTCGAGCAGGATGCGGCCTTGGTCCGGCGAGTAGAGCCGGGTCAGCAGCTTGATCAGGGTGGTCTTGCCGGAACCGTTCTCGCCCACCAGGGCCAGGGATTCGCCAGGCCGGATGTGCAGGTCGATATCCGACAGCGCCGGCCGACTCGCGCCCGGATAGGTGAAACTGACCGTCTCGAATCGAACGCCATCCTCGGGTTTTGGGCCGCGGACGATATCGGCACGGCGCTCGGGCACCGGCGTCTCCAGGAATTCGTAGAGGGTGGACAGATACAGATTGTCCTCGTACATCCCGCTGATGGCCGACAGGATGGCGGAGACCGCCGCCTGGCCCTGGCGGAACAGCATCAGATACATGGTCATCTGGCCGATGGTGATCCTGCCCAGCACCGCAGTCGTGGCGATCCAGGCATAAGCTCCGTAGAGGGCCAGGGTGCCGATCAACCCCAGCCCGAAACCCCAGGAATCGCGGCGGATTGTCAGGGCCCGGTCCTCCCGGTAGAGCTTGCGGAAGATCTCCCGATAACGATCCATCAGCAGCGGACCGAGACCGAACAACTTGACTTCCTTGGCATGGTCTTCCCGGGCCAGCACGGTCTCCAGATACATCTGCATCCGGGTCTCGGGCGAACGCCAGCGGAACAGCCGGAACGCGTCGCCGGAGAACTTCGCCTCGGCGAAGAATGCGGGCAGCCCGGCCAGCATCAAAACCGCTACCGCCCATGGGGAGAATTGCACCAGCAGCACGCTGTAGCTGATCAGCGACACGCCGTTCTGTCCCAGGCCGAAGGTGCGCATGACCAGAGAAAGCGGCCGGCTGGACGCCTCCCTTCGGGCCCGCGTGAGCTTGTCGTAAAACTCCGAGTCCTCGAATTGGCTCAGCTCGAGCGTCTGGGCTTTCTCCAGGATCATCACGTTGACGCGCTGCCCGAGTTGAGCCCGGAGCAGTGACTGGCACAGGGAGATGCCGCGTTGGGCACCGGCCAGGACAGCGACCAGCAGACCCTCCGCGGCGACCAGGAGGAACACCCGCTCGAGATCTGCCGGCCCGCCCTGCTCCACGACCCGCGCCGCCGCCACCACCGCATCGATGATCAGTGCGCCCACCCAGGCCATGGCGGCCGGCAGGACACCGGCGGCCAGGGTGAGCAGGCCGAGAGCGACGGTGAGGGCACGGCTGGTGGACCAGACCAGTTCGATGGCACGGCGGCTGTAGCGGAACACGCCCAGGAATCCGCGAGCGACATCACCGGCGGCAGCGGATCTGGCGGGGTTGGAGCCATGGGGCATAGGTCGGGCCATCCTACCCTAATCCCGGGGATTTCGGACCGGCATACAAGCCGGCCAATTTGACTTAATCGTCAGCACCTGAGGCTCGGGCCGGCTCTTCTCGCTGACTTGAGCTTGCGATTACGTATACTGATTCCGGATGTATCCAGGGACGGTCGAACACGGTTGACGACGCAACGGATCAGTTTCGAAGGGATCAGCCCACCGTCGCTCGCGCGACGGGATTTCTGGTATGCGTTGGCGCTTTTCCTGCTCGCGGTCACGGCTCTTACAGCCGGTCTCTACAGTCGCGGAACCGGGCCTGGCCCAGCTTCCCCGGGATTGATGCTGTTCTTCCTGGTCTATGGCCTGTTTACCATCGCCATGGGCTACGAGCATCCCCGCATCGGTTACGTGTCTTTCGACCGGGTCGCCCAGGTGGCGAGCATCCTGCTGCTGGGACCCCTGGATGCTGCCTGGATCGCGGGGCTGGCGTCGCTGCTGTTCCCCTGGGTCCGGCTGCTGCGGGGCGTCCCGCCGGTCTCGGTCATGACCGCCGCTTTCCACAACGCCGGCCTGATGTCGCTGATGGTGCTGGCCTGCGGGTTGCTCTATGAACGCCTCGGTGGCCCGGTGCCGCTGGCCTGGATGGACGCCGAGAGCCTGGTGCCGCTGGCGGTGCTGCTGCTGGCCATGCAGGCCTTCAACGATGTGGGCATGCGGGTGATGATCTCGATCCGCGACCGCAGCCTGCTCAAGGACGTCAGCTTCTTCGCCTTTCTGGTGGAGGCCTCGGCCGGTCTGGGCGGCATCCTGATGGCGATCATCATCAGCCGCATGGAAGTGCAGACGATCGCCTTGTTGATCGCGGTCATGAGCCTGGGCATGTTCGCCCTGGCCCAGTTCGCGCGGCTGCGGATGCAGCTGGAAGCGCTGGTCGCCGAGCGGACGCACAAGCTCAGCGAGAAGAGCCGGGAGCTGCAGCGGCTGGCCACCCATGATCCGCTCACCGGCCTGTTCAACCGCCGCCATGCGGACGAATATCTCGACGAACGCATTGAGGAGTTCAAGCGCTACGAACGCGGCTTCAGCATCGCCCTGGTGGATCTGGATCACTTCAAGCGCATCAATGATGATTTCTCCCACGATACCGGCGACCAGGTGCTGCGTCTGATCTCTGCCGTGTTGTCCGAAC
>CBDTYJ010000077.1:0-10105 GCA_965364575.1 uncultured Gammaproteobacteria bacterium | reverse complement strand
GCGTAACTCTTGGTGGAGTCCTCGTGATCGTTAAAGGTCACGCAGGGCGAGAGGACATCGAGCAAGGCGAATCCACGGTGCCGCAGCGCCGCCTTGATCAGGGGAACCAGCTGCGCCTTGTCCCCCGAGAAGCCGCGGGCGACGAAAGTGCCGCCCATGGTCAGGGCGGTCAGGACCGGGTCGATGGGCGGCTGCTCGTTGCGCTCGCCGCGCTTCGCCTTGCTGCCCACATCGGCCGAGGCAGAGAACTGACCCTTGGTCAGGCCATAGACGCCGTTGTTCTCGATGATATAGACCATGTTCAGGTTCCGTCGCATGGCGTGACAGAACTGGCCGAGCCCGATCGAGAGCGAATCGCCGTCGCCCGAGACGCCGATGTAATGCAGATACTGGTTGGCGGCATTGGCGCCGGTGGCGACGGCGGGCATGCGTCCATGCACCGAATTGAAGCCGTGTGAGGCGCTCAGGAAATACGCGGGTGTCTTGGACGAGCAGCCGATACCGCTGACTTTGGCCACCCGGTGTGGCGGTATCGACAGCTCGAAACAGGCCTGGATGATGGCGGCGGTGATGGAATCGTGGCCGCAACCCGCGCACAGGGTCGACATGCCGCCCTCGTAGTCGCGGCGGGTCAGCCCCAGTTCGTTACGGGGAAGCCCGGGATGGGCGACCCTCGGTTTGGGCATGAAGCTCATGCGGCTTCCCCCTTGGCGAGTTGTCTGCGGATGTCCTCGACGACGGCATCGGCCCCGATAGGCAGGCCGTCGTAGTGGAGCACGGAATGCAAGCGCTCGGGCCTGGCACCGGCCTCATTGATCAACAACTGCCGCATCTGGGCGTCCCGATTCTGCTCGACGACGAAGACCTGTTCGTGAGCGTCGAGGAAGGCACCCACTTCGGCACCGAAGGGGAAGGCCCGGAGCCTCAGATAGTCGAGCCGCACGCCTTCGCGATCGAGCACGTCCAGCGCCTCACGCACCGCTCCGTCACAGCTGCCGAACGAGACGACACCGAGCGTCGTGTCCGACCGGGCGGCCGTCTCGACCGCCGGCGGGACCAGTCGCGCGGCCGTCTCGAACTTGCGCCGCAGCCGATCCACCAACGCCTGATATTCCTCGGCATCCTCGGTATATCGACCCTCGACGTTGTGTCCGGAGCCGCGGGTGAAATAACTGCCGCGGGGATGCTCGCCGGGCAACGTACGCCAGCAGATGCCGTCGCCATCCACATCGTCGTAGCGCCAGAACTTGTCCATGCTCTCGAGGGTCTCGGCGTCCAGCACCTTGCCGCGATCGGGCCGGTAGTCGTCGTCCCATTCGAGCATCGGGCACATCCAGTCGTTCATGCCGATATCCAGGTCGGACAGGACCATGACCGGGGTCTGCAGCCGCTCCGCCAGGTCGAATGCCTCCACCGACAGATGGAAACATTCCTCGGGATCCGACGGGAACAGCAGCACATGCCGGGTGTCCCCGTGTGAAGCGTAGGCGCAGGAGAGGATGTCGCATTGTTGCGTACGTGTGGGCATGCCGGTTGACGGGCCGACGCGCTGCACGTCGAACAGCACTGCCGGGATCTCGGCGAAATAGCCGAATCCGATGAATTCGCTCATCAGAGAGATGCCGGGCCCACTGGTGGGCGTGAAGGCCCGCGCCCCGTTCCAGCTCGCGCCCAGCACCATGCCGATCGCGGCCAGCTCGTCCTCGGCCTGGACCACGCAATAGCGGCGCTCGCCGGTCTCGGCGTCGACTCGCAACCGGGCGCAGAAAGATTTGTAAGCATCCATCAGGGAGGTGGAAGGCGTGATCGGATACCAGGCGCCCACCGTAGCGCCGGCGTAAACGCAGCCCAGTCCGGCGGCCGTGTTGCCGTCGATCATGACCATGCCGGAGGTCTTGTCCATGGGCTCGATGCGCAGGGTCAGCGGGCACTGGAAGTGCTCCATGGCGTAGTCGTAGCCCATCCTGATCGCCTGCTGATTGGCATCGACCAGCTTCGGCTTGCGCGCGAACGACTGCTCCAGCAGGCCGGTGATCACGTCCAGATCCAGGTCCAGCAGCGCAGCGAGCGCACCGACGTAGACGACGTTCTTCATCAGGATGCGAGCGCGCACGCCTTCGAATGTCTCATTGCACATCTTCGACAGCGGGATACCGAGGATCGTGACGTCCTCCCGGTGCAGCAGGTGGCTGCGCGGCCAGGTCGAGTCATAGATCAGGTAACCGCCGGGACCGACCTCCTGCAGGTCCTGGGCATAGGTCTCGGCATTCATCGCCACCATCAGGTCGACCCGGCCGGCGCGGGCGACGTATCCCTCCCGGCTGACCCGGATCTCGTACCAGGTCGGCAGGCCCTGGATATTGGAGGGGAAAAAATTCTTGCCCGCGACCGGCACGCCCATGCGGAAGATCGCCTTCATCAGCAGGCTGTTGGCGCTGGCCGAGCCGGTGCCATTGACGTTGGCCAGCTTGATGACGAAGTCGTTTACGCGGTCCTGCGCTTGCGGCTCTGCCATGCCTCGTCCTCGTCCACGGCGTATGGGAACTTGAATTCGCTCTTCTGCATGTCCCAGGCGGCGGTCGGGCAGCGTTCGGCGCAGAGCCCGCAGTGCACGCAGAGGTTTTCGTCCTTGATCATCAGCCGGCCGGTGTATTTCAGCGGCGCCGAGGCGAACAGGGCCTGGTCGGGGTTCTGGGCCGGGGCCTTGAGCCGGGCTCTGATCTGGTCCTCGGTGCCGTCCTCGGTCATGGTCAGACAATCGGTGGGGCAGATGTCGATGCAGGCGTCACACTCGATGCACAGGGGCGCAGCGAACACGGTCTGGACGTCGCAGTTGAGGCACCGCTGCACCTCGTAGGCAGCCTGGTCCGGGCTGAATCCCAGTTCCACCTCGATGTCCAGCTTGCGGAAGCGCTCCCTGATATCCACATGGGGCATGAGGCGGCGCTCGGCAGGATTGTAGTCGTTGGCGTAGGCCCACTCGTGGATGCCCATCTTGCGGCTGGACAGGTTCATGGTGACCGGAAGGCGTTCATCCAGCGCTTCGGCCTGGCAGTGACGGTGGATCGACACCGCCGCCTGATGTCCATGTTCGACCGCCCAGATGATGTTCTTGGGACCGAAGGCCGAATCGCCGCCGAAGAACACGCCCGGCCGCGTCGACTGGAAGGTGGTCTCGTCCACCACAGGGGCATCCCATTGGTTGAATTCGATCCCCAGCTCCCGCTCGATCCAGGGGAAGGCATTGTCCTGACCGATGGCGAGCACGACGTCGTCGCAGGGTAGCATGCGCTCACCCACGACGCGGCTCTCGAGGATTCGGCCACGTTCATCGAGATCGTATTCCATCAGGTCGAACATCATGCCCCGCAGACGTCCATTCTCGACCACGAATTCGCGCGGCGAATGGTTGACCAGGATCTCCACGTTCTCTTCTTCGGCGTCTTCCAGTTCCCAGTCGGAGGCCTTGAAGAATGCTCGCGGCTTGCGCGCCATGACCTTGACGTCGTTCGCCCCGAGGCGCAGGGAGGTGCGGCAACAATCCATGGCCGTGTTGCCGACGCCGATGATCAGCACCCGCTCGCCGATGCGCTCGATATGATCGAAGGCGACCGACGCCAGCCAGTCGATGCCGATATGGATGTTGGCTGCCGCCTGATCGCGGCCGGGCAGCGTCAGGTCCTTGCCCCGGGGCGCGCCGCTGCCCACGAACACCGCATCCCAGCCCTCTGCCAGGAGCGCCTCCATGCTCTCTATACGATGACCGAGGACCAGGTCTACGCCCATATCGACGATCATCCCGATCTCGTCATCCAGCACCTGGCCAGGCAGACGGAAGGAGGGAATATTGGCCCGCATCAGACCGCCGGGACTCGAGAGCGCTTCGAAGATCGTGACCTCGTATCCCAGCGGCATCAGATCGTTGGCCACGGTCAACGATGCGGGCCCGGCACCGATGCAGGCCACGCGTTTGCCGTTCTTCACTGGCGGGATAGCGGGCAAGCGCTCTACCACGTCGTCGCGCAGATCGGCGGCGACGCGTTTCAGCCTGCAGATGGCCACGGGCTTGTCCTCGACCCGGCCGCGCCGGCAGGCCGGTTCACAGGGACGGTCACAGACGCGACCGAGGATGCCCGGGAACACATTGGATTCCCGGTTGACCATGTATGCGTCGGTGAATCGGCCCTGGGCGATGAGTCGGATGTACTCCGGCACGTCGGTATGGGCGGGACATGCCCACTGGCAATCGACGACCCGGTGGAAGTAATCCGGATCAGAGGTGTCGGTCGGTTTCACTCACCTCGGCGGCTGCATTGCTGCAGTGCCGCGCTCCTCCATGTGCGGCCGTCTTGAGCGACCGTCGCCGCCTAGCTTAGCGACTCATGGGGGAAAAACAATGCTGCAGTTCACGCTATGAAGACCGGTCGGCTCCAGCGGCTTCGCCCGGCATCGCTCCGGCGATAAGTTCAGTCGACGGGATGGCTGATACGGGTAAACTCCGCGCCTCGCATGAGCTTGCGGAAGCTGGTGCGATCCACATGCACCAATTCGCGATGATCGCCAGCCTCGAAGTAGACATCGTCCAGCTTCATCAGCGCCCGGTCGACGATAGTCGGAACCCGGTAGTCGGGTCCGAGCGGCGGCACGGCCCCCTGCTCGCAGTCGAAGAAGACGCGGCTCATCTCTTCTTCGGACATCAGCGCCAGCTGCGGACGCCGCAACATCCCGCGCAGCGACTCCAGGTCCAGCCTGTGGCTGGCAGGGATAACCGCCAGCAGAGGACCGAGATCATCCTTGAGGGCAACGGCCTTGGCCAGGCGCTCTTCCGCGACATGGGCGGAATGGGCCGACTCGGCGCTGGTCGAGGAATGAGTGTGCTTGAGGATCTGGAAATCGACGTCGGTCAGGGTCAGTGCGAAGTCGACGGTACTGGCGATGCCCATATTGCCCCCTGATGGCTATTGTGACGGGTCTTCTGTATCCCGATTATAGCCTGTCCGACCACCGTCTCCGAGCCCTGGCGAGATCGGCGTCAACCGATCCTGTGGCCGCCCGTTGTATCTCCTGAAGACCAGTTTTTGAACGGGAACCTGGAGATAAATCGATGAAATTACTGCAAATCACGGCCCTGGCCATGTTGACCGCCGCTGCGCCCGGGGCCTTGGCGGACGACGACCCGAATATCGAGGAACGCTGGGATGCCCGCGGCGATCGGGCCGAGCAACGGCTCGACCGGCGCGGCGACCGCATCGACGAGCGACTCGACACCAGGGGCGATCGTATCGACCGACGGTTAGACGCCCGTTCCGACCGGGCCGCGGCGGCGGGGCGGGAGCAGCAGGCCGAGCGCCTCGACCGCAAGGGTGACCGTATCGACAAACGCATGGACAGACGCGGCGATCGGGTCGATGCCCGCCTGGACAGCAGGGGACAGCGGATTGACGGCCGGATGGACCGGTACGGCAGCCGCAAGCAACACCGCGTCCAGCAACGCAACCCGCATCGACGGTAACTCGCCGCTTCACGCACGGGCCGCTGATTCTCCTCATCCCCCCGGGCAGATCAGTGGGTGCCTTCGGCCGGCGACTGTAACGTCGTCGGCCGCTTCTTTTGTCTTTGGCCGTGCCGGCGGCCGGCCTCCCTTGCCCGGTCTGTTGTTATCCGGGCGCGTTCTCCAGAGCCCCGGCCTCTCCGGATAGGGCCCGGATCCTGTGCTAGCCTTGCCGCTTCGGATCTGACAGGGGTTGAGGGAGAGCGCCGTCATGCTGAATCTGCTGCGGGAGACCGTAGAGGGAATACGCCAACGCAGCCGGCACAAGAGCTTCGTCGAAGCCGCGATGGCCGCCTGCGCCATGGTGGCCATGGCGGACGAGGATCAGCGGCTGTCGGAATTGATCACCCGGGATCGGGTGCTGGTGCGGATCGACGAATTGGGCAGCATCGATCACCAGCAGGCGGTGGCCCTCTACGACGACTACTCCAAGCGGATTCAGCGCGACCCGGCGAGCGGCCGCGAGCAGGCGCTCCAGCTTATCGCCAACTTTGCGGACGACCGGGATTCCTCGGAATTGCTGGTGCGTATGTGCGTCGCCGTGGGACGGGCAGACCAGGCCTTCAGCGCCAGGGAGCGCAGCGTCGTCGAGATGATCTGCCGGCGGCTCAATCTCCACCCCGGCGACCTGGGCGTCTACGACCTTTAGGACGGCCGGGCCGGCGGCCCACCCCGCACGCCCGCGTCCGGCCATTGGCCTGGGGAACTACGTCCTCGGTGGCCAAAAAAAAGCCCGGACCTCAGGTCCGGGCAATAGAAGCTCGCGGCAACTCACTGCAGCCAGCGTCAGATCGAGAGCACCCGGTGCGGGGAGATCCGAGCCGGGACCCGTCACGGGCATCCTCCGGGGATCTGCGAGGACTGCTCTCGAGCCTGGAAGCAGTGTCCCAAGGTTCTGTTACGGCCTTGTTACGGCGAGCCAGCGTAGAGATCGATGGTCTCGCTGACCGCGGCCGAGCAGACCGGGCAGAACGCCGGATGGCGGGTAAACATCAGGCAATTCATCGCTGGCCGGAAATAGCCCCGCGCCTCGTAGTAGGCGCCCTCGAAGGCCCCGACCGCCTCTGCATGGGTCGCCTGCCCCAGTAATCGATCGAACCAGGCCTGGGCCTCCGCGAACAGGGCGTTCATCTCGTCCTCCGGCCGACCCTCGTCCCGGATCTTCTGGCGGCGCGCCTGGTAGTCGCGGGCGTATGCCTCGAACCGTTCCTTCGGCCAGGGCGTCGGCACTGGCGTATTGCCGTGGATCAGATGGGCCCATTTCGGGGGCGTGCCTCCGAGCAGGGCCGTGACGTTTGGTTCCCAGGGCTCCACGTCAGGCGTCTTCGCCTGATAGGCCACCGGCGAGGTGAAATACTCGTCCGCGAGGGCGGCGAAATGGTGTCCGAACTCGTGGACAAACAGATAATCGGCCCAGGCGCTGTCCGCCGCCGCGGTCGCATACATCCCGTAGATCCCGCCGCCGCCGTAAGTCTCGTTGTTGATCAGGATCTCGATGAACTCATAGGGCGCGTGGGCGGCGATTTCCCGCAGGGCCCGATTGTCGAACGTCAGCACGTAGCGCTCGCTGCGGAAGGCATCGTAGCGGGTGCGCAGATCCGTGTGGCGCCGGAGGCCCGAGGACGGGCGCGACACGCCGGAGCGGGCGGCTGCCGGCGCCATGGCCCAGATGTTGAAATCGTCCCGGCGCTCGCGGAACGGCGAAACGGAGAACAGGGCTTCGGCCATGCGTCTTGCGTCCGCCTCGAACTTTGGCATCTCGGCGGGCGTATACCCGTCGCCGAGTATCAGCAGGTCGACCTTGTTGGCCGGATGGCCCCGCTCCTGGATAGTGAGCAGCGGCGCCCGGGCAGGCGGGGGCGCACGATTGACCAGCATGTCCGCCGGATCGATCCTGATCTCCCAGACCGGCACGAAGCGGTTCGCTTCATCCCTGCGCGACACCCGAACCCTTGCGGGGGCGGCGGGCTCTGGGAAACGCAGGGACTCATGGAAGGTACGCACCCGGTCCCGCGCCTCGGCCATCTCCTCCCATTCGGGATAGATGGAGCTGAAACCCCGCGAAAACAGGAGTTCGCCCGTCGCTTCGTCGGACAGCTCGAAGAAGTAGTCTCCGCGACCGGTAGTGTCGAAGGCTCGTTGCGGAGAGCCGGGCCAGGGCAGCGGTTCCACCACCAGCTCGTCGACGGCGAAGACCTCGAGATCCACGTTGCCGGTATGGAAGTAATCCAGTCGCATGGTGCGCGGGGCTGCCGACCGGGATCCCGCCGGCGCGTCCGGGAAGGCCGGTCCGTTTGTCGCGATCAGCGCCGCCAGGGTCGCCAAGATCGATCGGAAAGATTTCCCGGATCCCTTCATCCCCTACTCCAGCAGATCGGACGGCAGCCGCGGCGACGAGATCAGCTCCACGAACACCGCCCAGCGCCGCTCGGGATCGTCGCCGGCTTCGCGCTCGATATAGGCGCGCACCAGGTCCCGGCCCACATTGTAGTTGATGACATAGCCGCGATAACGATCGACAAAATCGAGCTTCTTGCTCGCCGCCTCCGGCGTGACCAACTGGTTGCGGACCAGGTAATCCGACGCCTGCTGCCGATCCATGCGTCCCTCCAGATAGGCCCGGGCAGCCTCGTTGCCGGCATAGGTCAATCGTGCCCGCAACGCTTCCAGTTCGTAATAGTCGTCGGCTTCCGCGGCATCGAGACCCGCCAGCGGAAACAGGACCTCCCGCTCGAAACGGACGCGGCTGTCGCCGGGGAAAGCGATCTCGGTGCCGTAGTTGGCGGTGCCCTCCGCGATCAGCGAGACGGGACTGAACAGGGGATAGACCGAATACTCGATCCAGCCCCGGTCTGCGACCAGACCGGATTCCACCAGGGACATGAGGGTGTGGTGACCGGGATATGCCTCGTGGCATCCCAGATCGACGGCGCGATCGATATAGATGGGCAGATCGGTGTTGATCTGGATCAGACTGTTCGCGTCGCCCTGGTACCAGTTGTAACCGCCCCAGGGCTGGTCGGTGACGTATTCGACCGTAAATCGCTCGTTGCCGGGCAGCGACAGATGGGCCAGGGTGCGCTCGCGGCAGGCTTCGATGGCGGCATCGAAAACGGCCGCCAGACGCTCGGGCGGGATGATGAACCGATCCCTGAAGCGAGACGTGCGCTCGGGCAGCGGGCCCTCGCCCGGGAGCAGATCCCCGATCTCCGCCAGGGTGCGGTCGAAGTAGGCCTGGTCCCTTGGGGGCGAGGTGGCGTCATAGAGCGCGGCCGTCTCCTCGTCGAAACTGAAAGTCCGACCCAGCAGCATGTCGGCCCGGGCGGCGACGGCCAGGAGCTGCTTTTCCAGGAAAGGCCCGCGCAGCGAGCGCAGCGCATCACCGGGTGCGGCGGGTGCCGCGACAGCCTGCTCCGCCAGTTCCAGCGCAGCGTCCCGGATTCCGGCCACTGACAGATTCATATCCCGCGCCGCCTCGCGCAGGGAATCAGGGCCATAGTAAGCATCCACATAGTTGGGATCGTGCTCACCCATGGCCAACACGAGCACCACGTATTCCCTGGCTACCGTATCCAGATCCGGAGCGGCACCCCTTTCGTCCCGGCCCGGATCGCAACCACCCAGGACCGCGGCCAGGACAAGACCAGCCAACGCTGGCAACGGGTGAATCGGGCTCATGATCGGGTCCACCTGGTTGCGGCCCGCGGGAAGACGCCGCCTGGCCGGGGCACAAGTCTAACGCCAACTGCAAGCTGCCGAACTTGCCCGTTGGGGACTTCCTCTCTAGGCTTGCCGCAGGCAGATCGACACGGGACCCGCGACAGCATGTTCCAGGGCAGAACTCTCTTCGGGCGGGTGTCCACCCGAAGCCATCGGATCGGCCGTTTCCTGATCCTGGCGCTGCTGTTGGCCGCTCAGGGGGCCGCCGCACAGTCCGGAACCAGGACTGACGAGACGGCGAGCGGCGAGCCGGCACCCCCGCCACCGGCTATCGTCGAACCCATATCCGCCACACAGATCCCGATCCGCGCTGAAAGCACCCGCGCCGCCCTCCGCGAGTTCCGGCGACAGGCCACCCCGTTGGCTCTGGTTTCGCAGATTATCGAGCAGGCCGATAGCGCCGCGACAGAGATCCAGAATGCCGCGGAGAAATTCCTCGACCAGAGCCTGGAGGACATCTCCCGGCGCGGGCTGCGCACCCAGGCGCTGAAGTGGGGCAATTCGCGCAGCACCGTGGCCGGCTGGCAGAACGCCCTCAGCGCCCGGTCATCGTCGCTCAACGATGCTCGATCCAGGCTGGCCGTGCTGCTGGAGCCATGGCGCAAGACCTGGGAAGAACGCAAACCGGAGCAGCTGCCGAAGGCGGTGACCGATCAGATCTCGGCGTTGATCCAGGAGATCACGGCGGTCGACGATGATCTGAAGGGGCGGCTGGATCTCATCCTGACCCAACAAAGCCGCCTGAGCCAGCTGGCGAATCTGATCGAAGAAGTCCTCGATCGCATCAGGGATGCGGATGCCGTCCAGCGCGGACGTCTGCTCAAGCTCGACTCG
>CBDTYJ010000076.1:0-10142 GCA_965364575.1 uncultured Gammaproteobacteria bacterium | reverse complement strand
GCCCCCGGCCTGATCATGATGTCGGTGATCACGAACGCCTACGGCAATGTCGTCTCGTCGTTCTTCGGCGCCAAGTTTGCCCGGCACATCGAGGAGATGCTGGTCTCTCCCATGCCCGATTCCCTGATCCTGCTGGGTCACGTGGCCGGCGGCGTGGTGCGCGGACTGCTGGTGGGTCTGCTGGTCACCGTCATCGCCCTGTTCTTTACCGATCTGAGCCCGGTCCATCCCTTCGTCACGATCTCGGTGGTGTTGCTGACCGCCGTCGTGTTTTCCCTGGCGGGATTTATCAACGCCGTGTTCGCGCGCAAGTTCGACGACATCTCCATCGTCCCGACCTTCGTGCTGACGCCCCTGACCTATCTCGGCGGCGTCTTCTACTCCATCTCGCTGCTGCCGGAGTTCTGGCAGAAGGTCTCCCTGGCCAACCCCATCCTCTACATGGTCAACGCCTTCCGCTATGGCATCCTCGGCGTCTCCGACATCCCGCTGGGCCGCGCCTATCTCATCATCTTCGCCTTCATCATCGGTCTCTACACTCTGGCCCTGACGCTGCTCAAGCGGGGCACGGGTACCCGCGAGTAAGCGACGGATGTGCGGACGGTTCGCCTTCTACACACCCGCGGAGGCCGCGGCGCACCTGTTCGGCGCCACCGCCGAGCGGGACATGCCGCCGAGATACAACATCGCGCCCACCCAGCAGGCTCCGGTCGTGCGCCGCCATCCGGACGGGGCGCGGCGGCTGGAGTCCCTGCGCTGGGGGTTGATCCCGTTCTGGGCCAAGGAGCCGGGGATCGGCAACCGCATGATCAATGCCCGCGCCGAGACGGTGGCCGAAAAACCTGCATTCCGGCGCGCATTCCGGAAGCAGCGCTGTCTGGTGCTCGCCGATGGTTTCTACGAGTGGCAGAAGACGGCCGGCGGCAAGACGCCCTGGTTCATTCGCCTCGACGCGGGCGGTCCGTTCGCCATGGCCGGGATGTGGGAGAGCTGGCGCGAGAGCGAGGACGCGGCGCCCCTGGAGACCTGCACCATCATCACCACCCGGCCCAATGCAATGATGTCGGCCCTGCACAATCGCATGCCCGCTATCCTTCAGGGCGGCGCCGTGGATCGATGGCTGGATCCCGCTTCCGGTCCGGATGAACTGGTGCACCTGCTGGATCCCGTGGCTGACGACACGCTGGAGGCGGTTGCGGTCAGCCGGCGGGTCAACAGCCCGGCCAACGACGATGCCGGCCTCATCGATCCGGCAAGCTAGCCTGCCTGGACCGCCTCCAGGGCCCGATTCAGATCATCGATCAACTCATCCGGGTGCTCCAGACCCACAGAGAGACGCAGCAGGTTGGGTGACGTCCGGGTGCCGGGGCCTTCGATGGAAGCCCGATGTTCGATCAGGCTCTCGACACCGCCCAGGCTGGTGGCCCGGGTGAACAGGCGCGTCCGTGCCGCCACGGCCATGGCGGCCTCTGCGTCGCCGCGCACCTGGATCGACAGCATGCCGCCGAAGCCGCGCATCTGCCGGCGGGCTATCTCGTGTCCCCGATGTCCCGGCAGGCCCGGATAGAGCACGGCCTCCAAAGCGGGGTGGCCGGTCAGACTGGTGGCGATCTGCATGGCCGCCTCGCTCTGCGCGCGGACGCGCAGCGGCAGCGTCGGCAGGCTGCGCTGCAACAGCCAGCAGTCGAATGGTGACGGCGCGGCGCCGGTCGCCCCGCGCAGATCCCGTATGGGTTCCATCCACTCCGGCGCGTTGCCGGCGACCACGCCGCTCAGCAGGTCGCTATGGCCGCCCAGGTATTTGGTGGCGCTGTGGATGACCAGGTCGGCACCGAGCGCCAGCGGATTCTGCAGCACCGGGGTGGCGAAGGTGTTGTCGCAAGCGAGGGTCGCGCCTCGGCTTGCGGCGATCTCCGCCAGCGCGGCGATATCGCTGATATCCAGCAGGGGATTGGAGGGGGTCTCGATGAACAACAGGGCGGCGGGCCGGGCCAGCGACTCGACGACCGCATCGAGCGATGTCGTATCCACGAATCGCGCCTGGACGCCGAACCGGGGGACGATCTCCCTGAGCTGTCTGAGGGTGCCGTGATAGGCGGCATCGGTGGCGACGATGTCTCCCCGGGCCGCGGCCGCCTGGAACACGCACAAGGTCGCCGCGGAGCCGGAGCCGAATGCGACCGCATGCCCGGCCCCCTCGAGCAGCGCGAGACCGCGCTCCAGCGCACTCCTGTTGGGATTGTCGTCGCGGGTGTAATTGAAGCCGCGGGGATAGCTGCCGTCCTCGTCACGGACGAAGGTCGTACTGAGGTTGATGGCCGGTGTGACGGCCCCGGTCCCCTCGTCGGCGGGCCGTGCCCCATGGACAGCCAGGGTCTCGATAGAAGGCTTGGGAGATTCGCGCGTCACGATGTGGATTCCGCGTCGGCCGGCTCCTGCAGACCGACCACCAGCGTCCCAGGGCCGCCGTGAGCGCCCAGTGCGGTGCCCAGGTCGGTGACGAAATGGGATTCCACCTGCGGCAGCCGTGCCAGCAAAAAGTCCCGCAGACGGCAGGCGCCCTCCGCATCGCTGGCGTGTCCGATACCGATCCGGTAGCGGACCTCGGCCCGACTGCGCCGGGCGATAAAGCGGGCGAATTTCTCTATCCGCCGGCTCCGGCCGAACAGTACGCCGCCGGAGGCGATGCGGCCGTCGGGGAAGGCGGTGAGCACCGGGTCCAGACGCAGCAGGTCCGCCACCCATTTTTTCGAGCGCGGCACGCGCCCGCCGCGCACCGCGTAACGCAGATCGCCGAGCAGCCCGAACACCCGGGTCCTGGCGATGGCCTGGTCCAGCCGCAGCGTGATCTCATCCACGTCGCACCCGGCTTTGGCCAGCTCGGCTGCGTAGGTCACGATCAGTCCCTGACCCAGCGAGGCGCTGCGCGAATCGATGACGATGACCGGCCCCGGCGCGGCCGGATCCCCGGACTTGTCACCGGCACCGACCCGGGCCGCCGCGGAACAGGCGGCCTGATAGGTGCCGCTGACCGAAGCCGAAATATGGATCGAGACCACCGCCTCATGATGGGAGAGCAGGAATTGATACAGACGCCGGAAGTCGCCCGGCGCGGGTTGCGAGGTCTGGGGATGCTCGGGATTGGTCTGCAGCTCACGATAAAACTGATCCGCTGACAGGCTGACCTTGTCCAGATAGCTGGTGTCACCGAAGTGGACACGCACCGGCACCATGTGGATCCCGAGCCTTTCGAAGTCCTCTTCCTGCCAGTCGCCGGCCGAGTCCGTCACGATGGCGACGCGACTCCCGGCCAGGCGCGCCGATCGCTGCTGCCTATGCATATCGTCGGCCTTGCGGCTGCTGACGGTGCCGTATTCGGCCGCGATCCGGAACAGCTGATCGGGATCGTCCAGATGCATATGCACCCGGACCTTGCGCCGCGTGCCGGCCACCACAAGGCTGTCTCCCACACCCAGGGAAGCCAGCGTCTCCCTGAGAGACCGCCGGTCGATATCATCGCCGGTGATCATGCATTCGGTGCAGTATCGATAGTGATCGTCGTGCTGCGAGTCCGGTGGCGTGCCGTATTCCTCGTCCGGGTCCTCCGCCAGCGGGGCCGATGCCGGTTCCTCCGCCGAGCCGTCCTGCATGTAGTCGGTGATCCCCTGCAGCAGATCCACAAACCCCTGGGCGCCCGCGTCGACCACGCCCGCCCTGCGTAGTGCCTCGAGCTGGTTGGTGGTCTCGGCCAGGGCCTGCCTGGCCCGGATCAGGCCATTTTCCAGCAAGGCCTCCAGGTCGTGGCCGTGATCGCGAAGCCGGACCAGCTCCTGCGCGAATTCGTTCAGCACCGTGAGCACGGTGCCTTCCCTGGGTTCGTTTATCGCCTCGCGGGCGTAGTCGGCGCCCCGGCGCACAGCATCGACCAGGTCCTCCACGGTCAGCTGGGGCAGTTCGCCGCAGGCGTCGCTGAGACCGAGGAAGAATTGCGCAAGGATGGCGCCGGAATTGCCCCGCGCGCCGTCGAGGGCGGAATCCGCGATGGTCTCGAGCGTCCGGCCGGCATGACGGTCCCGGCCACGGGCCAGCGCGCGGAGCACCGTGTTGAGCGTCATGGCCAGGTTGGTGCCGGTATCGCCGTCCGGTACCGGGAACACGTTGATGCGATTGAGACGCTCCCGGTCCGCGACCACGCGGCGGATGCCCGACTGCAGTCCCAGGCTGAGGCGGATGCCGTCCAGATAGACGATGCCGGTGCTATCGCTCATGGGCGGCGGGAAGATCTCGGCATCGATTTAGTTAGCCTGGAGCAGATAATTCCGGCCGCGCCGCCCGAGGATGACGCCGGCAGGGATGATCTCCTCCACGGTCAGGCCGGCGTCGATCTGGTCGCCTTCCCGGTAACGCTTGCCGCTGATAAAGACGACCCGGCGCGAAGATTCCGGGAAGTAGACGTGCAGATCCAGGTTGATCGGCGCACCCGATAATTCACCTGACAGATAGAGTTCCTGAACGTCTGGCAGGTCCGGCTGCGCGGCTTGCGGCGGATCGGGTTCGGGCCCGGACGCGGACCGCTGAACCGCCGGCGCCTCGACGGTCGCGTTCTCCGGCCCGGACCGCGGGGCGGACCCGGGTGAAACCGTGGCGTCAGACACCGTGGCCTCGGTGGGGCTGCGGGCCTCCTCGGCCAGAGAACGGACCTCCGTGGCGCCGGGCCCCACCGACGGTGCCCGCCTGGCGATCCCGGGTCCCGGCCGCACCGGCTCGGGCGGGGCGGCGGCCGGGACCTGTTGCACGGCCGATGAGCGGCCCGCCGGCGACGCCTCTCTATCCTGCGCCGGCCCGGCTGAGGGCCTGGTGGTCGCTGTCTCGGCTGGCGTCGGTATCGATGCAGCCGGGGTGGGGGTGGGCGCGGGACCCTCGCGCAGCAAGATCACGCCGATGATGACGGCGTTGACCAACAACAGCGCGCCGATCACCCACGGCCAGATAACGCTTTTCCGGCCCTGTGTTTTCTCGGGCAGACCGGCGAAGCCCGGTCCGCTCTGGCGCTGCCGGGCGTTCTCGGACTTCTTGAGCGCTTCCAGGATAAAAGACATGGGGGCTCAGAACCCCGACGCCAGACGCGGGCGATCCGGCAGCCCCAGGTTCGAATTGAGCGCGATCATGGTGCGCGCGCCGGCCACACCGTCAGGTTCGAGGCGCTGCTGGCGCTGGAATGTCCGCACCGCCTCACGCAGACTCGCATCGAACACCGCGGGTTGCGGGCTATCCAGCGGCGTACCGAGTACTTCCGAAAGGCTGCTTCGGAGCGCCGCCACATCCGTGCCCTGGGCGCCTTCGCTCATGATCCGGCCCGAACCGAAGGCGGGTTTCCAGATCAGCAGGAAGTCTCCGAACCACAGCGGCATCAATTCTCCAAGACCCACCGTGAGCCGGGTCGTTCCGATCTCCAGCAGCGCATCGCCGTCAGGGCTGACGCCGCGCAGCACGACCTGATGCTGACGGCCGTCCGCGGTCGCCAGGGAGAGGATCACCGGCCGGTCCAGATTCAGGATCTGTCCCCAGGTCCCCTCCTGGAACAGACACCGCAGGCGGGCGGCGAGGGCCACGTCACAGGGTCGAGCGCTGCCCGGCGCATACTGCACGCCCCAGGCATCGAGCAGCGCCGCGAAGGCGCTGTCCGTGCCCGTCTCTGCAGCCAGCTCTGTCAGTGTCTCGACCAGGGACGGAGGTGCCGGTTCCGGGGCGGGCTGCGGCAAGGCCGCTGTGCCGGTCGCGGGCGCAGGTTCCGCCGCAACCGTAACCCCCAGTGCCGGGATCTCGACCGGCCCCGGGGCTCGCGTCCTGCTGGTGTCCGGCGGCTGCGGAGACTCGGATCCGTTGCCGGTCGTCATGGCTGGCGATGACGCCCCGGGCTCCCAGGACCCACGCAGCTGCCACAGGCCGCCGGCCACAACGGCCAGGGCCAGCGCGGCGGTCGCGCCGGTCAGCCAGGGTCGCCACGATCGGCGTTCTTCGCCGGCAACTTCGCGGACCGCGTGCCGGGCCAGGCGTCGATTGACACGGGGTTGTTCGCGGGAGAATGCGCCGAGCAGGGCACGGTCGCAGATCACGTTGACCAGCCGCGGGATGCCTCCGGCGGCCTTGTGCACGGTCTTCGCTGCCGGGACCGTAAATATCTCGGCGCCACCGCCCGCGACCCGCAGACGGTGGGCGATATAGGCCCGGGTCTCGGACCCGTCCAGCGGTTCCAGGTGATAACGGCCGGTAATGCGCTGGGCCAGCTGCCGCAAGTCGGTGCGTGCCAGCAGATGACGCAGCTCGGGCTGACCGATGAGGATGATCTGCAACAGCTTCTGTTTGGCGGTCTCGAGATTGGTCAGCAGGCGGATCTGCTCCAGCACGTCGGGACTCAGGTTCTGCGCCTCGTCAACGATCAGCACCACCCGCTGTCCTTCTGCGTGGGCCTCCAGCAGACGCTGATTCAAGGCGTCCACGATGGCCTTCATGCTGTCCCGTTGCTCCAGGCTCAGCGGCAGCCGAAGTTCTTCGCAGATCGCGAGCAGGAACTCATAGGGGCTCAGACGGGGATTGAGCACCAGAGCGACGCGCGTATCCGGAGGCAGCTGTTCCAGCAGGCTGCGGACGATGGTCGTCTTGCCCGTACCCACCTCACCGGTGAGCTGTATGAAGCCGCCGCTCTCGGTGACTCCGTAGAGCAGGTGTGCGAGCGCCTCCGCGTGCCGCTCACTGAGAAACAGATAACGCGGGTCGGGGGTGATCGAGAACGGCTTTTCGTTCAGCCCGAAGAAACTGGTGTACATCGTTATTATCGGCGTCCCGGGGCCTGCGCCGCGGACCGCCGGCTGTCGGATCGGCCCTGAATGATGCCCTAAGGCGTTCGCCCGTGTATAGCTCAGTCCCGCAGCCGGGTGCGGCCGCGAGCCACCACGTCGTCGCCGAATCGCTCGCGGATCGAGGCGAGCGTCCGGTCCAGATCACCTCCGTCCGCGCCCTGGCTGAAAAGCCCGAGCTGGTTGGCGGGACTCAGCTCGGAGACGCCCACACCGAGCAGGCGGAGACGTGCTCCGGGATTCTCTGCCAGCCATATGTCGAGCAGTTCGCCCGCTATCCGCAGCATGGGAGCCGCTTCGCCCAGCGGTGGCGATACCCGCCGCTGGCGCGAAAACGTGCTGAAGTCATGACGACGGAGCTTGATCGCCACGACCGCGCCCTGCAGGGTCTTGCGCTGCAGGCGCTGGCCGACCCGGTCGCACAGCCGGCCCAGCTCCCGGTGGAGCAGCCGGCGATCGCCGATGTCCCGTGCAAAAGTCTCTTCGGCACTGATGCTCTGATCCGGGCGATGGGTGCAAACGGGACGTTCGTCCATCCCCCGGGCCCGATCCCGCATCCGTCCTGCATAGCGGCCGAATACCCGATCGAGTACCGGCTCGGGCGCCGTCCGCAGATCCTGGACGGTCCGGATCCCGTTTGCGGCGAGACGCTCGACCGAGCGCGGCCCGATGCCGCCTATTCGGCCCACAGGTAGCGGATCGAGCGCGTCCCGGATGTCGTCTTCCAGCAAGATGCAGAGCCCGTCCGGCTTATCCAGATCGGAAGCGATCTTGGCCACCAGCTTGTTGGGCCCGATACCCACCGATGCGTCGAGTCCCGTTTCCTCCCGCACCCGCTCCTTGATCCGCCGGCCGATCGCGGCAGGCGCGCCGAACAGGCTGATGGAAGCGGTTATGTCGAGAAACGCTTCGTCGAGAGACAGGCCCTCCACCTCCGGCGTGAATTCGCGGAACACCTGGAAAAAGATCCTGGAGATCGCCTGGTAATGGTCCATCCGCGGATGGATACAGACCGCCTCGGGGCAGCGCCGCCGGGCCTCCGCCATCGGCATGGCAGAGTGGATGCCGAAGGCGCGTGCCTCGTAACTGGCGGCGGCGACCACACCGCGTCCACCGGTACCGCCCACCAGGACGGGCAGGCCTCGCAATTCCGGTCTGTCCCGTTGCTCCACCGAGGCGTAGAACGCATCCATGTCCACGTGAGCGATACGGCGGGGGCCGGCGCCCGCTTGGGATCCGGCGCTCACAGGGTCAGGGCGGTGACAGCCAGGGTGATGATGAACATGATCAACAGACCGATAGAGTATGAGATCCCGAGCAGGGCGTACTTGCCCAGGGTCACCATCTTGCTCTGACCGTAGACCAGGCGCATGGATTTGAACAGATAGACCGGCACGTAGATCAGGGTGACGGTCGCGAGCACGGGCGCGGGCCAGTCCGGCAGCCTGGTGCCCTCGAAGCTCCATTCGGCGAGGAGGTTCAGGGTCAGGATGAAATAAAAGAACGCGTGGAAATGCACCAGGAACAGCAGGTGCTCCACATAGAACCGCCCGCTCAGCGGGTAGGAGGCTTTCATCACCAGCGCCATCACCGGCAGGAAGAAGAACATCATCATCGGGATGTTCTCCAGCAGCGCCTGGCCATAGCTGGCGCCATGGTCGGCGACCACCTTCCTGCAGGTGGCCCGTAGCCGTTCTTCGGTCAGCCAGTCGCTCAGCCAGCCGAGATCGGTCCCCGTCTCGATTTCGAGGTGTTCGCAGGGGTCCTCTTCGGAATCCGCCGTCGGTGCCGGGGAGGCATCCGCCGCGGCGCCGGCGACCGGGTCCTGAGCGGGTCCCGTCCCGGCGTCCGGAGTTTCCTCGGGCGGGGATTCCGTCGCCCCTTCTGACGCGGCGACCGGCGGTTTGGTTGCATCCCCGGTTTCCGGATCATCGACACCGATCTGGATATTCACCCCCTCGCCATCGGCCACGATGGAGCCGTCCTGCAGACCCAGCCGGGTACCGATCGCGAGCAGGAAGAAGAACAAGAGACTGAAGGCGATAAACAGGCGCAGTGGCGGGATGTAGCGGGCACGGCGACCGCGCAGATAGTCGCGGGTGAGCCAGCCGGGACGGAACATCAGCAGGCCCAGGGTGCGCCACAGGCGTGAATCGAACGTGGTGAGGAACTCGCTGGCTTCCCGGATCAGCTCCCACAGGGAGATCATGCGGGTGCCGGAGCGCTGACCGCATTGGGCGCAGTACTGCCCCCTCAGCAGAGTGTCGCAGTTGGTGCACGTGTCCAGCGCGCCGCTCAGGGCCAGCCGCTGGCCCTCGATCAGGATCCGCCGCGTTGCCGTGAAACGCTCACCGAACCGATCGATACCGTGCTGGCGCATGCGGGGGGCATGTTCCGCCAGGTATTGTTCCAGCGCCTCCCGGTCCTGAAGCTCATAGTGGACGGTCCGCGCCGCGGGACCGTCCTCCTGCTCTTCGCGCGAGATGGTGGCATCGATAAACCCGGGCAGCGCCAGCATCTCCCGGACGTGCTCGTGTAGCCACTCGTCGAACTGGCCCTCTATGGCCGGCTCCGGCACGAGGTTGACCTCGTAGATGACCGGTGCGGCGGCCACGGTTTCTGCCTGCGCAGCGGCTTTGGCGGTCAGCCGCTGGCGACGACTCCCTGCTCACCTTCCTTGGCCGGCGCCGGCGTGCGCCGCGCGGCGGTCTTCTTTTTCTTCTTGCTCGCGGCGCGCTTCGGTTTGGCCGGGGCCGTCTGCGCCGGCTGCCGGACCAGTTCGCTGCTGTCGAAATCGTCGACCGCGATGATCTCCATGATTTTCAGATCGGCTTCGCGCAGGCGGTGGGCTTCGTCCTCGGTCAGCACGCCCGCAGCGACTGCCTCGTTGATCTGCTCGTGCATCCCAGGTGCCCTCACGCGGCCGTCCTTGACGGCGCGTCGCAATTTCTTTTCCAGCGGCGTGACCGCGATGGACAATTCCATGGCCTCCTGCAGCAGACCGAGGTGGCTGCCCGGCTCCACAGCCCGATAGACAGGCGCGCACAGGCGGTCGCGGCTGGCGGAGGGGTTGATCACCAGTTCGACGATGCGCCGCGCCAGCAGATCGCTCGGCGAGGAGAAGCTGCGTCCGCGCGGGAAGATCAGGAACCTCAGAGTGCCGGCCACCCAGCGGTTGGGGAAATTGCGCAGGAACGCATGGAGCTGTTCCTGGGCTTTGTACAGGAGGGTCCGGCAGGACCACTCCACCAGAGGCAGATCCGCTTCGGGGCTGCCGGCGTTCTC
>CBDTYJ010000075.1:0-10182 GCA_965364575.1 uncultured Gammaproteobacteria bacterium | reverse complement strand
CGAAGCCCTGAGTCATGGGAAGGCTGGTCAGAAGCCCGACCACCGGCCGCTGAGGATTCGAAAGGTTGTAGACCAGCTTGGCCAGGTCGTACTCCAGGAATGCCTCCCGGTCGGGCTGGAAGAATTCGATGATCTCCAGATCGTCCACCGCGTTGGTCCCGGCGATGCCCATATAGATCGGGTCGCCGGCGCCGCCCAGGCTCACGGCCTGCAGCCCGAACTGGGAGGCCTGATCCTCTTCCTCGGAGAAGGGCAGGGGGTCGATCTCGGTGAGCTGCAGTTTGCCGCCGGCGGTGATGACGAATTCCTGCAGCAATTCCCGCACCCGGCGAGCGTAGTCGCGCAGCTGCGGGATGTCCTCGGTAGCGCGGCTTGAGAAGAAGAAATACAACTGTACCGGCTCCTCCAAGGAGCCCAGCAGGTCGCGGGTGCCGTCGGAGATCGTGTAGAGCTTGTTTTCGGTCAGATCCAGCTGGTGGCCACGGAGGATCGTGTTGCTGAGCATGGTCAGCGCCAGGAACAAGGCGGCGAGGACCAGCAGACCGGTGCTGCCGAGCGAATGACTTTTCTTGGTCGTCACGGCTGTCTCCTAGTCGGCTTTCTTCAGGTCCAGGACCACCGAGTTGGCCGCCAGCCAGAAGCCGATGACCAGACCGAAATAGACCACGGCGCGAAGATCGATGACGCCCCGGGACAGCGAGCGGAAATGGGTCATGAAGGACAGCGAGGCGACGGCATCGGTCAGCGCCTGGGGTGCCCAGCCGCTGAACAGATCCAGCACCAGCGGCAATCCCGAAAGCAGGAAGCCGAAACACACGACCACCGTGATGATGAAGGCGATCACCTGGTTGCGCGTGGTGGCCGAGATACAGGCGCCGATGGCGAGGAAGCCGCCCGCCATCAGCAGACTCCCCAGATAGGCGGTGAAGATGGCGCCGTTGTCCGGTTCACCCAGATAGTTGACCGTGATCCAGATCGGGAAGGTCAGCGCCAGCGCGATGCCGCAGAAGGCCCAGGCGGCGAGGAATTTTCCCAACACCACCTCGGAGGTGCGGATCGGCAGCGTAAGGAGGAGTTCGATGCTCCCCGACTTGCGCTCCTCCGCCCACAGTCGCATGGAGATGGCCGGGACCAGGAACAGATAGAGCCACGGGTGGAAGGTGAAGAACGGCGAAAGATCGGCCTGCCCGCGCTCGTAGAAATTGCCGAGATAGAACGTGAACGCGCTGGCCAGCACCAGGAATATGACGATGAAGACGTAGGCCACGGGGGTGGCGAAATAGGCCGATAATTCGCGCCGGAAGATGATCCCGATCTTGCTCATCAGGCGACCTCCGCGGGCGACGGCCCGGTGGTGATCTGTCGGAACACTTCATCAAGATGACCGCTCTCTACCTGGAGTTCGTCCACGTGCCAGCCCTGTTCCATCGCCAGCCGCCCCACGGCCGGCAGGATGAAGCCACCGTCCACCGGCAGGACACGCAGAGCCCCGTCATCAGTCTCCTCCACTGCCGCCACCTGACCCAATTCGCCGAGCCGCGCGCGGGCCGTCTCGGGCGCGACTTCGCTAAGACGCAGGCTGACGGCGTTGTGGTGTGGTGAGCGCGCCTCGAGTGCGGCCGGCGTATCGTCCGCGAGGATGCGACCGTGGGCGATGATTATCGCTCTGCCGCAGCAGGCGTGGACCTCTTCCAGGATGTGGGTGGAGATGATGATGATCTTGTCGCTGGCCATCTCCCGGATCAGTGACCGGACCTCGTGTTTCTGGTTGGGATCCAGCCCGTCGGTAGGCTCATCCAGGATCAGGACCCGGGGATCGTGGATGATCGCCTGAGCCAGCCCGACCCGCCGCTTGAAACCCTTGGACAGGGTCTCGATGGGTTGAGTAAGGACGCCGTGCAGGTGGAGCCGCTCTATTGCCTCACCCATCCGCCGCTTCCTGTCAGCTCCGGTCAAACCGCGGACGCGGGCGATGAACTCGAGGAACGAATGCGGCGTCATCTCGCCATAGCTGGGCGCTCCCTCGGGCAGGTATCCGATCCGGCTCTTGGCCTGCACGGGATCCGTCTCCACGTCAAATCCGCAGACCCGGGCCCGCCCCGCCGTCGGCGTCAGGAAACCCGCCAGCATCTTCATGGTGGTGGATTTGCCAGCGCCATTCGGCCCCAGGAAGCCGAGCACCTCGCCCTGACCGACGGAAAAACTCAAATCATCGACCGCTACGAGGCTGCCGTAACGCTTGGTCAGTTGCTCAGTCTCGATCATGGAAGTGGACTCTCAATCTGGCCGATCCGGTCCGCAGCGGGCGCCGCGCAGGCGGGCCGCGGTCCGTCAGAGGGGCACTCTTTTACCATGTCGCCCTATAATTTCAAGCCGTCTGCGGAGACACTGTACCCATGGCCATGCACCTTCTCCGTGCAGCCAACGCCCGCGGATTCGCCGCAGCCTTTATGCTGTCGGCGCTCGCCTCGTCCGGCTGCAGCGGCTACGGACCAACCAGCGTTGAGACCGCTGTGGTCAGCGGCAGTTCCGGGCGCACCTTGCCGCGCGGCCTGGCGGAGGCCGTGCTGGTGGTCATCGACGGCCAGCGCGTGGCGACCGGACAGCGGGCGGTGGCGGTGGCGCCGGGCCCGCATCGGATCTCGGTGGCGCCAGCGGTAGCCGGCCCGGTGCAGCAGGTGCCAGGACCCGATTATCTGGTCCGGCACTTCACTAACCAGCCGCTGCTGCTGGACGCCGAACCAGGCCGGGTCTACATCATCGCGCTGCGATTCATCGAACCGCTCAATCTCGGTAACAAGACCGGGTCCTGGGAGGCGGTATTACTGGAGAGCCCGGGTGCGGCCCCCGGGAAGGCGAACGATTTGCCGTGAGCCACGGTCGGACCCGATGCGCGCGGCCGCCGGATGGCGCTCACCGGCCACGAAGCAGCGACTGCAGGCCATCCCTGATGGCGGAGGGGATCGGCACCCTGGCCTGGCGGCCATAGTCGAAGGAAACGATCCGGCCGCGACCGCGGGCGGCTACCGCGTCCTTGCGCCGACTGAACACAGCGTAGCCCATCTCGAACTCGTCTTCGTCGATGCTCTCGATCACGGTGCCGGCGATGAGTTCATCCGGATAGGTCAGCGGGATCCGGAACCGGCATTCCGTGGCGGCCAGGATCGGGCCGACTCCGGACTCCTCCATCATGGCCGAGTAGCCGATACGGTCGAAGCAGGCGATGCGAGCGCTCTCGAAATAGCGGAAATAGATGATGTTGTTGACGTGGCCAAAGCTGTCCATTTCGCCCCAGGCGAGCGGAAACTCCACGGCAACTGGGTAGTCAGCCAGAAATTGCCGGGCGCCGTCGGTTTCCTCCACTAGCCCCGTTCCCTGACGACCAGTTGCGGCCCGGCGCGGCCCCCGAAAATGTGTTTGGCGAATACGCCGTAGACGTGGCCGCAGGCGTCGCAATAGGCGACATTGAACCAGGGCTTGCCGTCCCGCGCGCGTTCGCTGCTGTCGGATGCGACGATCTTGTCGAGACCGGTGATTCCGCAATCCGGACATTTCGGTTCAGCCATGGGGTTTCCTCCGCTGCTTGATGTTGTCATCGTCCGCATCCCGGTCGACCTTTTCGATGACATAGGTCGGGCGGTCGCCCTTCCGGTAGTAGGCGAACTGCGAAGTCAATTCGGTGATCCGCCGGGCCCGTTCTTCTTCGCTGCGGAACCACTCGAAAGTGTGCCAGCCCTCGCCCAGGACCCCACTCATGGTGTCGCCGTCAGGCAGGCTTAACCTGAGGCCGAAGATCCTGGGGCCGGAGCGCAGGCCGGCGCGGCGATTATGGCTGTGACAGATATCCATCATGGGCTCCAGCAGTGACGGAGGACCGCAAGATAGCCGCTGCCCGGCGGCGCCGGCAAGGGCTCAGGGAAGCTGGCGATCACCCGCTCCCTCCCGGTCGCGCCAGTTGAGCAGCCGCCGGGTGACAAACAGATAGACCGGCTTGCCGATCCGCATCCAGTAGCGGGAGAGGGCGGCAGGGCGTTCGAGGATCGCGCGTTCGCGGGCGGTCAGGTGCTCCGGGCAGTAATAACGCTTGTGCTTCAGCAGGTGTCGGATGTCTTCCCGGCCCAGGGTGCGGAACAGTCGGCCTCGTCGGCGCGGTGCCCAGGCCAGCTGGAAATCGATCAGGGCCGGGCTGCCATCCTCCCGGACCAGCCAATTGGCTTCCTTGGCCAGATCGTTGTGCACCACTCCGGCCCGGTGCAAGCGGCAGATCAGCCTGAAGGCCGCGGCGAAATAGGCCGGATCCCGGGGGCGGGATTCGTGCATCGGCTCGCCCGGCTGCCAGCTGCGGGCCGTGCTGCCGTCCGGGAGGCGGACAAGCTGCGGTATCGCGTCCATGCCCGGCAATGCCGCCAGGGCCCGATTCTCTCGCCGCGCCAGCCAGCGGGCCAGCGGTCGGGTCCACCAGCGTGCCCGGGCCGGGTCCCGTCGCACGGCGTAATCCGCCGGAGAACCCGGGTCCAGCCTGATCCGCTCGACTACGCCGAACAGGTCGCGCTTCAGTACGAGCGGCGCCTCGGCGGCTGGTGGATTCTCGGCCGGATATTGCACGTCGAGAGTTTACTATCCGGGGCCTGTACGGTCGTGCTTTTGTGGCAGCCGTCCGATTTATGCTCCAGAATGCCTGCAGGTCGCTCTCCGGGGCGGGCAGGGTCAAGTGATGGAAGAATCACCCGGAAACAAGGTCTCTGCACTGCCTCTGGCTTCAGCAGAGCGGGGCGAGGCCTACTACGTGGTCGGCGGGCCGATCCAGCCCCGCCGGGCCTGTTACGTGGAGCGAGACGCGGACCGGGAGCTGCTCGACCACCTGATCAGCGGCCATTACTGCCATGTGCTGGCGCCGCCCCAGAGCGGCAAGTCCAGTCTCGTCGCCCGCGCCGCCCGCGCCCTGCGCCGGGAGGGGTTCCTGACCGCCGTGGTCGATCTCGCTCAGACGGCCGGTCGCGAACGCGAGACCGAGGCGGGCCGCTGGTATTACGGCATCGCCTACCGCATCGTCCGCGATCTCAAGATCAGCATCGATCTGCAGCACTGGTGGCAGGAGAAGAAACCACTGCCGGCGGTGCAGCGGCTGAACGAGTTCTTCTGGGAGGTCGTGATCTCCGGCACACGCGCCCCGCTGGTGATCTTCATCGACGGCGTGGAGAGCGTGCAGGACCTGGAGCACGCAGAAGATCTGTTCGACAGCGTTCGCGCCTCTCAGGACGCGCGCGCGGCGGAGCCGGAGTATGACCGTCTGCGTTTCGTCCTGCTCGGGTCTCCGCTGCCCCATGCCGGACAGACCGGGGACCTGTCGCGATTCCGGATTGGCCGGCCCGTCGAACTCCCCGATTTCACCTTCGAGCAGGCGCGGCCCTTGAGCCAGGAACTGGGTCTCGAGCCCGGCGATGCCGAGCGGGCCTTGTACCGGATCCTCTACTGGACCTGCGGTCATCCGTATCTGACCCAGAAACTGTGCCGGGCCGTGGCACGGAGCGCGGAGCCGGTACGGTCCGACGAGGCCATCGACCACATGGTCCAGGAGCGCTTCCTCGCCGGCAGCGCGCCGGAGAACGAGCCCAACCTGCGGACCACGCGGGCCCGGATCGATGTCGACAGCAAGCTGGTGCACGGCGCGCTGCGACTCTATCGGCGCGTCTGGCGCGGCCGGCGGGTCCGCAGCGACCGCTTCTCGATCGCCCAGGAGTATCTGCGCAACCTGGGTCTGGTCAGCGTCCATCCGGAACAGCGACTGGTGGTCCGAAACCGGATCTACGGCCAGGTCTTCTCCAAACGCTGGACGAGCCAGAACCTGCCGGTCAATTGGCCGGCGATGGTGACCGCCATCGCGGCGGTACTGCTGCTGTGCGGCGTCCCTTATTGGTATGCGCGGCTTTTGCCGAGGCCCTACGTCGAAACCTTGCGGCTGGCGACGGTCGATTACGACGTGGCGCTCGATGCCTATGAGGGGCTGCGGCGAATTCCCGGTTTCGGCGAACAGGCCGACGAACTGTTCGCCGGCGTACTGGAGCGGCGAAGCGCACAGGCCCGCAACTGGCAAGAGGCCCTGACAGCCGATGTGGAGCTGCGCGGCCTGTATCGGCAGATGGACAGGGCCGACCGGCTGCTGGCCGAGTTCTGGGAGCGTCAGGCGGCCGCGGCGGAGTCCGCGGAGCTGCGCGACCGGGCGCTGATCTATCGGATCCGCGCCCTGCAATCGTCGACCCCGGAACGCCTGCGACGGGCGGCGGCGCTCATCGGGCAGGATTACCCGCAGCTCCGCGCCGTGGTGCGCCCGGGCGCCATCATCGATTCCCTGACCATGGAACCAAGCGGGGACTCGGTGGTGACCCTGACCACGGATCATTTCGTGCAGACCTGGCGAACGGATACCGGTCTGGCATCCGGAGCCGACGGCGGCTTTGCCGCGCTGGCGGAGGAATTCGTGACCGTCCGGCGCCGGGTGGCGGTCGATGCGGACGGCACGGTCCGTCAGCCCGTGCTGCGGGTGTGGCTGGATCATCCCCAGCCTACCGATGTGTGGCTCCGGCTCGTGTCGCCCGCCGGCAACGCGGCGGAAATTCCGATACGTGGCCAGTCCGCCGGCGCCGGCGGGCCGTTTGTTTTCGATCAGGGCGAGCCGTCGCTGGCGGCGCTGAGCGGCGACACGATCAGGGGCACGTGGACACTGGAGGTCGAGGATCGTTTCTCCGGAAGCACGGGGCTGCTGGCCCGCTGGGAGCTGGTGCTGGCCGGGAGCGCGACGCCTGTCACGGATGAGCCGGGCAATCCGATCCTGGTGCCGGACCCGAGACCTACTTCCGGTGTACGGGTCGTTCTCAGCCCGGACGGGCGCCGTGCCGCCGCAGTCAGCGCCAATCCTGAAACCCGCGGTTTTCTGCAAATCTGGGACGTGGGCGCCGGCGCTCTCAGCGCCCGCGTGCCGGTGGATCCCGGTGACCGGGATATCGCTTTTGATGCAGAGGGTCGGTTCCTGATCACGGGGGATCGGCGCGACGCGTCCCAGGTGCGGGTCTGGCGAGCGGACTCGGGCCAGCCGTTGATGGTCCTGGAGAGCCGCTCCGCTTTCGTCTTGCCGCCGGCGCTGTCAGTCTCGGGCAGCGTGCTTGCGGTGGCGGAGCGGGCGGGGGATACCGGTGTCCGGGTGCGGCGCGTCGACCTGAGTGCGGCCCGGGAACTGGCGCCGGTCATCCTCGGCGGAGAGCTGGTCGGCATGGCCCTCGGACCCGAAGGCCGTTATCTGGCCGCTATGGATCGCGAGAACGTGGTCCGGGTGTGGGACAGCGAGAGCGGCGGATTGATCACGCAGATGGCCCACGAGCATAAGCTGGCGCGGCTGTTGTTCGACCGGTCCGGCCGTTGGCTGGCCACCGTCGAGGAGACCGGCAGCGCGCGGATCTGGGCTCTCTCGGGCGAGCGGGCCGGGGAGTTCGCGGGCGGTCAGACCCGCGCCCTCATCGCTCTCGATATCCGCGACCCCCGATCCCTGTCTTTCTCCTCTGACGGCGAGATGGTGCTGCTTCAGACCCGGGCGCGCAGCTATGAGCTGCTGACGCTCCCCGGGGGCGCTGCGGTCATGGCGCCGCTTCGGCATTCCGGTGAGCTGAATGGTTTTCCGGTTGATGGCGGCGAGGGTGCCTTCTCGATGGCCTTCGACGCCGCAGGTACCCGGATAGTGACCGGGCGCGGCACGGCGTCCGCCCGGGTCTGGGACGTCGCCGCGACGGTGGAGCCGGACTCGCCGGTCGTATTCGCGGCCGACGATGCCCGACTTCTTGCCATGAGTCCGAAGGGGTTCCAGCTGGTGCGCGGAGACGATCAGGGCGGCGTCAACTTCCTGGATCGGGGGCAGCCCTGGAGCCCGATGATCCCGGAGGAGTCGACCGCGGGTCATGCGGGGCCCATTACGGCGCTGGCCTACAGCCCGGACGGCAGTCATCTGGTCAGCGTCGGTGCCGACGGCAGCGTGCTTTTGTGGGATGCCGCCGGGCGGCGCCTGGCAGGCCAGCGCTTCCATCATGGCAGCGGCCAGGTGCTGAATGCGGCGATCAGTCCGGATAACCGCACGATCGTGACCGGTGGACAGCTCGGTGCACGTCTGTGGGACGGCGTAAGCGGGGAGCCCGGCCCGGTGCTGGGTCCCGGGCGCCGGATCGCGGGTGTGGCCTTCAGCGGGGACGGCTCCGAGGTCCTGACTCTTACCGGCGACGCGATCGAATTCTGGCATTCCGATAGCGGCGATTTGATCTGGTCGGCAGCCCTGCCGGCACCGCCCGTGAGCATGGCCCTGCGTGCGGAGCCGAGCCAGCTCGCCGTGGCGCTGGCTGACGGCCGTTTGTTACTGTGGGATCGCCCCCCCAGCGATACGCCGGCGCAGATCGAGCTGCGCGGCAGGGTACTGGCGATGGCCTACGCTCCCTCGGGCGGCGGGCTGCTGATACAGACCGATGAGTGGATGCACCTGCTATCGGTGGACGGAGACCGCAGGATCATGGCCAGCGCCCTGTTGCCGGCGGTCGTGCCGGCAGGCGCGTGGCAAGCGCAATCGCAAGACGGCGACACTGTCGCCATGGCGACCCGGCGCGGGGCCCATCAATTCGGACTGCAGATGCTGCGATTCTCCAGCCCGGCGGTGCCGCCGGCCCCGGAATCCCTGGCTGACCAGGAGAACCTCTGGCTGTCACGTCTCAAGCTGCGTTTCGATACTTCCGGCGAGGTGGTGCCCGAGATCCGGGCCAATCGAAAACCCGCCGCGGGCGGTGCGGGGATGGCGGTGCCGGCCCGTTTTCCGGTGGAGAACCCGCAGCCGTCTCAGCGCTGATCGCCCCGCAGCTCCAGCACCCGCTCCCGCAGATCATCGGCGCTGACCGCCTCGGGCGGGACGGGATCTCCGACCCTCAGACCCACCTTCGACCAGCGCCAGCGCGGTCTGTGGGTCATGGGCGCGCCGCCGTCGTTGCTGAAGAAACTTCCCCAGAGGCCCTGCAGCGCCATCGGCACCACCGGTACCGGGTTGCGGGCCACCATGCGCTCGATGCCTTGTCTGAACACGCCCAGCTCCCCATCGGACGTCAGCTTACCTTCCGGGAAGATCGCCACCAGGCGGCCGGCTTCCAGTTCGATCGCGACCTGATCCAGCGCCGCGGCCAGCGCCTCCGGATCCTTTTTGGCCGAGACGATAGGGATTGCCTTGGCAAGGCTGAACAGCGTGCTGAGGACCGGGATCTGGAAGATGAACCGGTGCATCACGAACCGGATCGGGCGGCGGACCCGGGCGCCGATGATCAGGGCATCCATGTAGGTGATGTGGTTGCAGACGATGATCGCCGGTCCCTCTTTCGGCACTTTCTCGAGGCCGCTGGCGTCGACCCGATAGATCGTGTGCACCAGCATCCACATCACCAGTCGTAGCAGGAATTCGGGCAGCAGCAGGAAGATATAGGCGGACACGGCGCCGTGCAGCAGGGTCACGAGCAGCACCAGGCCCTCGACCGACAGGCCCTCGCCACGCAGCCAGGCGGCGCCGCCCAGGGCGATGGCGAGAAACAGCAGGTTGTAGAAATACATGCCGCCGAGAATGCGCCCGAGATGCTCCCGTTGGGCGGTCTGGAGGATGTAGGCGTTAAGCGGCACTACGAACAGGGCCGCGGACAAGCCGAACAGGAACATCTCGAATGCGACCCAGGCGAACGCCGGCTGCCGGAAGAACTCGGCGACGGTCGTCGCGGCCGCAACCGATGCATCCGGCGCGGACAGGTAGAACGCCACACCGGCGATGGTCATGCCGATGGCGCCCAGCGGTACCAGCCCCAGTTCCACGCGTAAGCCGGAAGCGGGGCGACACATCAGGGCGCCGGCCAGGATGCCCAGGGCCGGGAGCAGCACCGTGGCGGGACTCCAGGAGCGGCTCATGCCCAACACTTCCACCGCGAAGTCGGGGAGGAAGACCAGATAGACCAGGCTCGTGAACCAGAACCAGCTGACGCCGAGCACCGCCAGGAAAAGGTTGCGGTCTCTCAGGACCACGAGCAGCGTGCGGCGGATCGCCGTCACCGGATCCCAGGTGACGGCGATATCGGGGGCCGGCGGCACCGAACGCGGTACCGCCCAGCCGGCCAACCAGCCGCC
>CBDTYJ010000074.1:0-10367 GCA_965364575.1 uncultured Gammaproteobacteria bacterium | reverse complement strand
TTCACCGTGGCCAGTTCCAGATACTCCCAGTCCACCGCGTGGCAACCGGAATTCGAACAGAAGGTCTTGTCGTTCACCCCGAACTTGACCTCCTGGTGACAGCTGGCGCAGCCCTCGTCACCCAGGTAGTCGCTGTGCTTCGCCATCCAGTCGGGGCTACGGTGGCTACGAGGCTTCTTGAGATCCAGCAGCGCCGTATAGTATTCCGGTATCTTGTCCCGCTTGGTGACCAGCGGCAGGCTGTGGCAGGTCGAACAGTTCACCGGGATGGGTTCGCCGCTGACCTGCTGCAGGGCGCCGCTGTGGCAACGGAAGCAGCCCGGGAAGTTCTTGTGGCCGAGATTGTCCGGGAATGACCGCCAGGTGACGTCCTCTGCCTCGGGGAATTCGCTGCTGACCATCAGATCGGCCAGGAATTCCTGCCGACTCTCGATAAAGGCCCGGGCCTGCTCGGCCTCCTCCGGCAGCCCATCCTGAGCCTGGGGATATTCCTCGACATATTCTTCCCAGGCATGAGCGACTTTCTCGAACGCGTCTTCCCTGCTTTTCACCGGGGTATCCAGCAGGGCCAGGATGTACTTTTTGATGTAGGGAAGCTTGGGATTCAGCTCACGGGATTCGAAGGCCGCATCGACCACCGTTTCCGGATCCCGGAACGGATGCCCGGCCCTGTTATGGCAATCCATGCAGCCCATGGTCGTCATCTCCGCCGCCGCGATGTCGGCATCGCTCATGGTGGCGTTGACGTGTTTGTAGGTCACGACCTCGCCATCGGGCAGGGTCGCCTCCACGTACTGGATATCCTGTTTCTGCGGGTCGGTGGCGACGAACCTGACGTTGCCGCTGGCGTGCCAGTTCATGCCCCGACGGTCCTGTTCGCGGCCGAAGATGCGTCCCACGTTTCTCTTCACGAGTGTCAGACGGGTCGCCGTATTGTTTTCATCCGCCGCGTAAAGCTTCTTGGACGACAGGATGTTGAATCTGTGCGTGTCCTCGACGTGACAGCCTTCGCAGGTGTTGCCAACGTGGGATAAGGATGGCGCATAAGTAGGCCGCTCCCACCCGGTCAGGATCGACCACACGTGCTTGACGTGGCTCGATTTTTTGACCAGGGCCGGGAAGAAGTTGAGACGGCCGATATGGCAGTCCACGCAGTTTATGTTGGCGTGGACGCTCAATTGCTGTGCGACCGGCTCCTCGGGGTGGACCTGATGACAGGCGTTGGAGCAGAACCAGTTGCTGTTCGAAACCTCCCAGCCGACGACGCTCAACGAGCCCACCACCACAAACGCCACGCCGAACACGGCGATGCCGACCAGCGCGGTCTTCAGCTTAATCTTGCCAGCCATTTTTTCCTCCCGGGGATACGGACAGACCCGGACAGATGTCCCGCGTCGATGAGCGGTTTTTCCGCGTCTGCACAATACCTAGATTATCCGACTCCACCCGGGATGGCTAATCGGGACCCGGCCGTGCGCGCCCCCCGCCGGCGGACACCCCGGCGACCAGAAGAGAACCGGGCGGACCTCTCGCAAACACCTGAATCTGAAGGGCGTTGCCGACATCATCCGAACCCGGGTGGATCCGGCCATGGAGTCTTCGGACATCCACTGACGCCCCGGTCGGCTGATCCGCGCCCGATCCCGCATCTCGATCCTGCTCTGGAAGAAATCCGCCCGCTCCGACTGCGCGACCGGCGGATCAGCGGACCGCCTCCTGCTCGCAGCCCGAGGCAGGCAGGGCCATCTCACGCCGCTGGCCCGGACAGCAACAAGGCAGTTTCCAGATACGTTACGGGACCTCGGAGATTGTCTCGGCGCAGCGACCCTTGAGTGGCAGAGGCGTGGCGGCGAATACCGCGTCCACGTCGTTCTGGCTCTCCAGCATGAGGATCTCGCGAACGGTGCGCGGATCCAGATGGGCGGCGAACAATTCGATGAAATCGTACATGTACCGGCGCAGGATCATGTCGCGCCGGAATCCCAGCCAGGTGGTACAGCGGGGAAACAGCCCTGCGGCGTCCAGGGCCACCAGCCCGTCCTCCCCGGCGCAGCCCTGAGCCATGCTGGCGACGATGCCGATGCCCAGACCCATGCTCACATAGGTCTTGATCACGTCGGCATCGCGGGCCGTAAACACGACCTCGGGCTCCAGGCCACGCTGGTGGAATGCCTGCTTGAGGGTCGATTCGCCGGCGAAGCTGAAGACGTAGGTCACCAACGGGAAACGGGCCAGATCATCCAGGGTCGGGCTGCGGTCCAGGCCGGCGAGTTCGTGATCTTTCGGCACCAGGATCACCCGGTCCCAGTGGAAGCAGGGCAGCAGCACCAGGTCCGGGAATCGTTGACGCGACTCAGACGCGATGGCGAAATCGATCTGGCGCTTGTCCATCATCTCCGCAAGCTGCTCCGAGGTCCCCTGATGAAGATCCAGCGTCACCTCCGGATAGCGCTCGCGGAAGCGGCGGATGACTTCCGGGAGCACATAGCGGGCCTGAGTGTGGGTGGTGCCGATGGAGAGACGGCCGGCGGCCTCCTCGTAGATCTGCGGCGATATGCCACGGATGCCCTCGACTTCGCGCAGGATCCGCACGGCGCGCGTCAGCACCTCGGCTCCCTCCTCGGTGAGTTCCGCCAGACTCCGTCCCTTGCGCACGAACAGACTCAGCCCGAGCTCCTGCTCCAGCAGCTTGAGCTGCTTGCTGACGCCGGGCTGTGAGGTGTTCAGGCTCTCGGCGGCGGCGGTGATATTGAGTCCGCTCTCAACCACGGCCACCAGATATCTGAGTTGTTGCAGTTTCATCTGTCCCCCGGCGGCGCCGATCGATCCACATCATGCCTGCCTCGCTTCTGCCGCCTGACAGACGTCGGATCACCGGCACATATCGCCCGGTGCCGGTGGGCAGTCCGCGCCGCCTGGCCCGGCCGGCCGGGCCTTCGCATCGGTGCCGTCACCGCGGCCTCCCTGCCATTTCGACAACAAATCCGGTGAAAGATCGTCACCTGGGCGGAAGCGGGTGGCAATGGCGGGTTGTAGCAGTCGCCGGTCAGGAGGGTCAAGCAACCCATATAACCCAGAGGCCATGGATCAAGACAAAACGGGTATTTCACGCGGTGCCGGGACCCGCGTATGCTTCGGCTGATGTGCGTCCCGGCCCGAGGACCGGCGGCCTCGACTCGACTGTGAGACCCGCCGTTCGTGCTGCAGCGCGGCAGAGCTTGCGTCAGGGCCGTGGCTTATCATCACCGGGGAGCCAGAACCGGGTTCGACGGCCGGGGCTGGACGGCGTCGCGCGGTTTTTTCCATCCCAAGGAGATCCGAGATGATCTATGACAGCATCCTCGACACCATCGGTCACACGCCGGTCGTGCGGCTGCACCGGGTCGCACCCGAGCATGTCCGGATGTACGTGAAGGCCGAGTTCTTCAATCCCATGGCTTCGGTCAAGGATCGCCTGGCCATCGGCATCATCCTGGATGCCGAGGAGCGCGGCACGCTCGAACCGGGGCAGACGGTAATCGAGGCCACCTCGGGCAACACCGGCATCGCTCTGGCCATGGTGTGCGCGGCGCGCGGGTATCCGTTCGTGGCAGTGATGGCGGAGAGCTTCTCGGTCGAGCGGAGACGGCTGATGAAGGCACTGGGCGCCAGGGTCCTGCTGACCCCGGCCGCCGATCGGGCCACTGGCATGGTGCGCCTCGCCGAAGAACTGGCCGCCAGACACGGCTGGTTCCTGGCCCGCCAGTTCGAGAACGAGGCCAACCCGGCTTATCACCGGAACACGACCGGCCCGGAGATACTCAGGGACTTTGCCGGCCGCAGACTCGACTACTGGGTTTCCGGCTGGGGGACGGGCGGCACCCTGACCGGCGCCGGCCAGATGCTCAAGCTGGCACGCCCGGACATCAAAGTCGTCGCTACCGAGCCCGCCGGCGCCGCGCTGCTGTCCGGCAAGGAATGGCAGCCCCACAAGATCCAGGGCTGGACGCCGGATTTCGTACCGGCGGTGCTGGACCGGGAGATCGCTGACGAACTGGTGCTGGTGTCGGATGAAGAATCCATCGCCACCTCCCGGGACCTCGCAGCGAAAGAGGGCATCTTCACCGGCATCTCCGGCGGGGGGACCGTGGCGGCCGCCCTCAAGGTGGCGGCCGGGGCGGAAGCCGGTTCGGTGATCCTGGCGATGCTGCCGGATACCGGAGAGCGCTATCTGAGCACGCCGCTGATGGCCGACATCGACGAGAGTTCGGACGACGAGTGGCTGGCCTCTCTCTAGCCGGGCCCCGGAGCCGGGATCCTCAACCGCTGCCTTTCCCGCCGCTGTTCCTGAGTCGCATCTGACGCTGCTGCTCGCTGATCCGCCGGCGCACATGAGCGAGGAACCGGCGCGCCCACGCGAATTCGAGGCTGAGCACGGCGAGACCGGCGGGTATCACGACGATGGCCGGGCCAGGCAGGAAGATCATGGCCACCCCCACGAGCACGAGCGCAGCGCCGGTGATGAAGATGACCAGGCGACGGGCCTGGCGGTAAGTCACATTGATCGCAGATCTCAACATGGTCGGATCCCTGCCGGTCGCGATGATCGATGAGCGGTGTCCCGGAGGCCCGTGCATTCTCGCCGCCGGGTCACTGCCGGACAAGGCGCAGGTTTTCGTGGGCCGGCCCCGGCCTTGCTGATATCATGTGACCAGCATGTGGTTTTCGATCAATCTCCGCTCCCCTTTGTTCCTCCTGCCTTGCTGTCTGCTGCTGGGCGCCTGCCTGTCGGCGCGGCCCTGGTATGAAAAAGAACTCAAAGCCTGGGAAGGCGCTCCGGTCAGCGAGCTCGAGAGCAACTGGGGTCCGCCGCGGCGGACCATCATCGGCAAATCGGGCCGTCCGGTCATGGTCTATGAGAGCACCACGATCCGCGACCAGCAGCAGGATATCAAGCGGGACCCGAACCAGCTGCTTTCCGATATGCCACCGTCCGCTCGCCCTGATGTGGACGAGCTGGATTGCTCCATGTATTTCGAAGTGGACAACGACGTCATCGTCAGCGTCCGCCACGAGGGCGCCGGATGCCAGGTCGTACCGCGCCCCGGGGTATCACCCGGTTCGTGATCGGATCTGATGTGGGCTGTTGCCGAACGCGCACGGACCCGCATTCAGTCAGTCAGGAAGTCCTCATCCCTGCCGCCGTGCCGGAGCGCGTAGAGGGTTACCACGTCCCGGGCGCTGGCCGCCATTGCATTCCCGGCTCCATCGACGGCGATCAGGCCGTATTCCATGCCCATGCGGTCCGCCTCGGCGATCGTGCGTGACACCGCCTGCTCCAGCGCGGCACCGTCCTCTACCCGGGTCACGATGCGGACCGCAGCGCCGTGGTTGACGATGTGCTCACCGATGCCCGTACAGGATACGCCCGCGGCCCGGCTGGCATAGGTCCCGGCGACCGTGGCACTGTCGCTGACGCGGCCGGGGATCTCGAAACCGACACCGCCCGTCGAGGTACCGGCGCAGAGCGTCCCCTGGTCGTCGAGGGCCACGGCGCCGACCGTGCCCCTGTCGCCGGCAAGCTGGTTCCGGTATTCGTCCATCCGGTGCTCGGTGACCGGATCAAAATCCTCCATGCCGAGAGCGCGGGCCATCTCGGTGGCATGGGAGCCTGCGATCACCGGGTGTCGCTCACCACTCAACGCGTCCGCCACATCGATGGGATGCCGCACCCGCTCGATGTTGATCACGCCGGCGAAAACGCCCTGGTCCGCGTCCACCAGTGCAGCAGACATCCTCGCCATCCCGTCGCGCTGCAGGCGGGAACCAAGACCGGCGTTGAAGATCGGGTCGTCCTCCAGCAGACGCACCGCAGCCAGGACCGCCGCGCGGGCGCCTCGATCCCTCAACACCGACCAGGCTTCCTCCCGGATGGCGAGCAGGCTCCGCTGGTAGCGGGGGAACCCTACGTGGGAGCCCTCACGGGCACCAGCGCCACCGTGGATGATCAATGTCGGGCCTCGCATCCGCTCACTCCTCGCTGACGCCAGCGGCTATGTTAATCGGAACCGCACATCGCGCCAGCCGATCGCTCAGGACCCGGTCGGCGCTCATCGGCAGGCGGATGGCTTTCGCCGCAGGGTAGTGTACCTTTGGCTCCGCCGAGGGGCGTCCGCACGTTCGCGGCACAGGCGGGAATACACATAATCAGGGGGAGACTTTTTCATGAGCCATTTCCATATCCATCGCGGCGATCCGCTCGCTCTGCCACTGATCCTGGCGTCGGGTCTGTGGCTGCTGGGCGGACTCACGCCAGCCATGGCGGACTGCCAGCCACACAGCGGCACACAGGTCGAGCACATCGTCGTGACCTACGATGGTGGATGGACCTTCGCCGACGGCCGTAAAGAGAATGAACTGGTCGTCTGCGAAGGCAACAAGGCGCAGCTGATATTCCGCATCGACTCCCGGCATGCCGGCTCGGCCAGGATCCAAAGCATCAGCATCGTCCCGACCGACGGAGCGAAAGCGCCCGTCGACGAGTTTGTGATCCCGGCCGAGGAGGCGCGGGGCTCCGCGGCGCGGGATTTTCGCGACAATCCGTCTCAAACCGTGTCGGCACAAAGGGCAACCGTGCTCAACAACAATCGGAAAGCGGGTATCTATGACTACACGGTAATGGTCAGGACCAGCCGCGGCGACGTCCGCTCGGTCGACCCGAAGATCCGCAACGGTGGCGGTGCCAACTGACCACCCCTGATGTGACGAACGGTCGATCGCCCGTGCGAACCTCGGTGCCCTTGCTGGTGGCGGTGACCGGGCATCGGGATCTGGTCAGGTCGGAGGTGCCCGGCCTCCGGGACCGGATAAGGACCTTCCTGGCCGGTTTGCGAGACGCCTATCCCGATCTGCCGATACAGCTGATCTCGCCGCTGGCCGAGGGCGGCGACCGCTTGGCCGCCCATGTGGCGAAGGATCTCGGCATCCCGCTGGTGGTACCGCTACCCATGCCACGGGATGTATACGAGCGGGAATTCACGGGCCCCGGGAGTCTCGCGGAATTCCGCGAATTGTGCGCCGAGGCGGCCGCGGTGTTCGAACTGCCTCTGCCGCAAGCACTCGGCTCCGCAGACCTGTCGCCCGGGAGCGAGGGCCGTAACCTGCTGTACGCCAGACAAGGCGTGTATCTGGCCACCCATTGCCAGATCCTGCTGGCGATCTGGGACGGGAGGATCATCCACAAGCCCGGGGGGACCGGCCAGGTCGTCCGATACAGGCTCGAGGGCCTGACTGCCGGCCTCGATCTTGAAGCGGAGCGAGGCACCAATCTGCTGGCAGACAGCGAAAATGATCTGATCTATCACGTCGTCTGTTCGAGGGACCGGGAAGACGGCGGGCCCGCTCCCGGTCTGGCGCCGCTGGACGTCAGCTACCTGGTGGCGGACCCGCCGGGCACCCGCCTCCCGGCCTTGCCCGAGAGCAGGCGCAGGATTTTCGAACGCGCCCAGGAGTTCAACCGGGACGCGATCAAGTATGCCAGTGAGTTCAGCGCAAGCGGCCGGACCCTGCTGGGAGACGCGCCCGGATGGATGATCGGGCAACGGGCCAGTGACGTGCGACACCTGTTCGAGGTCTCGGACTGGCTGGCCCGCCATTTCCAGCGTCGGGTCTACTTCATGCTGAGGCTGACCTACACGCTCGCGGTGTTGATGGGCCTGGCGTTCATCATCTACGCGGATCTGCCGGGTCACGACATCATGATCTGGGTCTTCCTGGCATTGTTCGCCGTCGGGGTGACGGTAAACCGCATCGCCGGGCACCGGGACTGGCACCGCAAATATCTGGATTACCGCGCGCTGGCAGAGGGACTTCGGGTCCAGTTTTACTGGCTGGTATCCGGCGTCAGCGATCGCATGCAGAGTCAGTTCGCCCATGACAACTTCCTGCAGAAACAGGACGTAGAACTCGGCTGGATACGCGATGTCATGCGCGCCGCCAGTCTCCGCCCCGAGGCTCTTGAGGAAACCGCCTATGGACCCGGGCTCGACGCCGTGATCGCCGAATGGATCGGCGGCGAGAACGCCGGGCTGGGCCAGATCGATTACTATCGAACGCGCGCGACCGAGAAAGACGCCGTGAGCCGGGTGACCGCCCGGATCGGTCTATTCTGCCTCTGGGCGGGAATCGGTGTCACCCTGATTCTGGCTCTGGGCAACCGTCTGCTGGAGGACCGGACGGTCAATATCCTGTTAGTCATGATGGGCATGCTGCCCTTGATCGCAGCGGTCAGGGAAGCCTATGCCCACAAGAAAGCGGATCGGGAACTGATCAAGCAATATCGATTCATGCACCGTATTTTCCGCAATGCCAAGCTCAGGCTCGACCGGGCAGGCTCGGAAGACGCCCGCCGGGACATCCTGCGGTCGCTGGGTGAAGCGGCCCTGGATGAACATGCGGAATGGATCCTGATGCACCGGGAGCGGCCCCTCGAGCATGGCAAACTCTGAGGCGGTGCGGCCCTCCGACAGACAAGGCGCCTGTCCTGATCTCGCCCCGTGGGGCACAATTACCGACTGGAGATCCGGGCCGACGGTGGCGGAGGGACCGTGAACAAACTCAAGTCCATATTCGTCCTGTGGTATCCGGTGGCGGTCCTGCTGATCGTCGTCAGCGCGGCGATCACCATGATTGTCCAGGGCCCGGATCTGGCCTGGTCCGGGGCACTGTTGACGGCGTTGCCGTTCCTGGGACTCTATATTCGGGCCACCACCTCACGCACTCTGGCGCGCACCAGCCACAGCCTGCCGATCCTCTCTCTGTTGACCCTGGCCGGTGGCCTGCTCGCCGCCTACGGCTATTGGCGGAGTGAGCATGCGGCACACGGTGCCATGCTGGCGGCCGTGATCGGCGTGGCCGGCTTTTTCCTGTTCGATTTCTGGTACTCGAGTTTCGGCCGCCGGGTCAATGAAAAACTCGATACCGGGCAGCCCCTCCCCGCGTTCGAAGCGCGCGATCTTGACGGCAAGACCGTGGGGCCTTCAGACCTGCGCGGCCGACCCGCCCTGTACATGTTCTATCGCGGGAACTGGTGCCCGTTCTGCATGGCCCAGGTGAGGGAGATCACCGGACGCTATCGGGAATTGAGCGAACGCGGCGTGGAGATCGTTCTGATCAGTCCACAGCCGACCGAACTCACGCAGCGAGTCGCCGAGATGTTCGAGCTGCCGGTTCGCTTCTGGGTGGATGCGGATCTCAGCGCCGCGCAGACGCTCGGTATCGTCAATGAGTACGGGGTGCCATCGGGCCCGTTGGCGAAGACCTACGGCCAACACACGGTGATGCCGACGGTGATCATCGTGGATGCGGATGGGCGCATCCTCTATGCCGATCAGACTGACAATTATCGGGTCCGCCCGGAGCCGGACGTCTTTTTCCGGGTGCTTGCCGCCCACGGCCTTTGACGATTGCCGAAGCGGCGACGACCGGACCGGGTTCCCGGCCCGCAAGCGACCGACCTCCGCCCGGCGATGACCGTGACGCTCGTGCTGAGTGTCATGAGACAGAAGGATTAGGAAGAGGATAAGCATGGATAAGCTGAGAATGATGCTGGCAGGGATGCTCGTGGCAGCGTTGGTGCCGGCTGCCGGATCGGCAAAGCCGCTGGATGCCGAAACGCTATGGGCCATCGGGCGCCTCGGCAGCCCGGCCCTGTCACCGGACGGCAGCCAGGCGGTGGTGCCGGTTACACACTACGATGCCGAGACGGGTGACAGCGCCACGCGTCTCTGGCTGATCCCGACTTCGGGCGGCGAGGCCCGCCCACTGACCTCGGATGAGTCCGGCACACCTGCCTGGAGCCCCGACGGCCGCTTCATCGCCTTCGCCGCGAAACGGGGCGACGACGGGGCGAATCAGCTCTATGTGATCGCCGCTGATGGCGGCGAGGCCCGCCGCCTCACCGATGTCCCCGGCGACGTGACCGCCATCCGCTGGTTCCCGGGTTCGAAGCGGCTGGCCTTCGTCACCCGGGTCTGGGCCGATCTGGAGGGATGGGAAGCGCAACGAGACAAGATGAACGCCCGGTCCGAAAGCAAGATGACGGCCATGGTCTGGGACCGGCCACCGGTCCGCTGGTGGGATCACTGGATCGACGATCGTGAAGCCCACATCTTCACCCTGCCGCTGACCGGCGGCGACCCAGCCCCCGTCACCCTCGGTTCAGGCCTCAAGCTCCCGGAAGAAAACACCTCCGAGTCGGGACCCGGGATCGAGGCCTATGACATCTCCAGCGACGGCAAAACCATCGCCTTGACCGCAGACAGCGATCCGACCGGTATCGACAGGAATTACGACGTCTTCCTCATCCCGGCCGAAGGTGGCCAGCCCCG
>CBDTYJ010000073.1:0-10416 GCA_965364575.1 uncultured Gammaproteobacteria bacterium | reverse complement strand
TCCGTCTGGATCTTGCCGCGGCGCCGGGCCTCGGCATAACCGATATCGTCGCGGAACATGACCATGGCATAGCGGGGCACGAAGCGGTCCGGGTAACGGCGTTCGAGGTCGAAGGCGAGTTGTTTCCTGAGCAGGAACTTCGGGTCGGCCACCGAGGCGCGCATCTCGATGTAGTTCTCCAGCGCCATGTCGGCGATGGCGTCGGCGTTGGCCTTGCGCCGCTCGTCGTAGAGCGCGAAGGTACTGGCCCAGTCGCCGTCGGCCTCCGTCAGGCAGCGATCCATCTCCAGGCAATCCTCGAAGGCGCAGTTCATGCCCTGGCCGTGGAACGGCACGATCGCGTGGGCGGCGTCGCCGAGCAGGGCGAGGCGATCGTCCAGATGCCAGGGCGCGCACCGTACGGTACCCAGTTCGCCGGTCGGGTTGTGCAGCCAGTCGCGCTCCAGGTCCGGGATCAGCACCGACGCATCCGGGAATACGGCATCGAAAAAGGCGCGGGCCTCGCTCGGCTCTTTGAGCAGATCGAAGCCGGGCTCGTCGCCGATGGCGCCGTCGGGATTGCCGGTCTTGGGCAGGAACAGGGTCACCGTGAAGCTGCGGTCCAGGTTCGGCAGGGCGATGAGCATGTAGCCGCCCCGGGGCCAAATGTGCAGCGCGTGGGGCTCCATGCTGAAGTCGCCATTGGCAGTGGGCGGGATGTTCAGTTCCTTGTAGTCGTGGTCCAGCATGTCCACGGTGCAGGTGTAGCCGGGCCGCTGCTGCAGGGCCTGACGCATCACCGAGCCGGCGCCGTCGGCGCCGATGGCCGGCGACATGGGCGCCTCGATCTGCACGTCGGCGACCTGGTCGTGGAATCGCAGCAGCCGCCCGTCCAGATCGACCCCGGTGCACGGGGTCTGGAAATGGAAACGCACCCCGGCGTCCTCGGCCCGATCCATGAGGAGCGCATTGAGCCCGCCCCGGGAGACCGAGTAGACCACTTCCCACTCCCGCTGGCCGTAGGGCTGCAGGTTGGTTTGGCCGTCCCGGTCGTGGACCATTCGGCCGCGCATGGTGGTGAGCAGGCTGCGGGTCTCTATCTCCAGCCCCACCTCGGCCAGGGCGATCAGTCCCCGGTTGGCCAGCGCGAGATTGATGGAGCGTCCGGCGGAGACCTCTTCTCTGCGCAGGTCGGCGCGCTTCTCGAATACCCTCACCGTGTATCCGCGCCGGGCCAGGTACAGGGCCATCAGCGAGCCGCCCAGCCCGGCGCCCACGATCGTCACGTCGCCTTCGTGCATGGTCTTGTTCATATCAGTTGCCCGCGCAGTATATCGACGAAGCGCCACACGTCTTCGTAGGTGTTGTACAGGGGCACGGGCGCGACGCGGATCACATCGGGTTCCCGCCAGTCCGCGATCACCCCGGCTCGCGAGATGGCTTCGAACACGGCCCGGCCCCGCTCGCGGCCGTCGCTGAGGCTGAGCGAAAGCTGACAGCCGCGCTGTGTCGGATCCTTCGGCGTGAAGACCCGCACCTGGTCCGCCAGGAACTCGTCCAGCAGCCCCTCCAGGTAAGCGGTCAGTGCCATGGACTTCTGCCGCAGCCGGTCCATGCCGGCGTCCTCGAACAGCGACAGGGAGGCGATCAGCGGCGTGAGGGAGAAGATCGGCGGGTTGGACAACTGCCAGCCTTCGGCGCCGGGCATGGGCACGAACTCCGGGTCCATCCGGAACCGGGTCTCCTTGTCGTGGCCCCACCAGCCTGCGAAGCGGGGCAGGTCGTAGGCGCGGGCGTGGCGCCCGTGGACGAAGCACCCGGCCACGGCGCCGGGTCCGGCATTGAGGTATTTGTAGCTGCACCAGACCGCGAAATCCGCGTCCCAGTCGTGCAGCGCCAGCGGCACGTTTCCCACCGCATGGGCCAGGTCCCAGCCCACCGTGCAGCCCTTTCTTCGGGCCATTTCGGTGAGCGTGCCCATGTCGAACAGCTGGCCGGAGTAGTACTGGACGCCGGGGAGCATGACCAGGGCGATGGAGTCGCCCAGTTCCTCGATACAGGCGGCGATGTCCTCGTCGCGCAATATGGTCTCTCCGTCTCTCGGCGCTAGCTCCACCAGCGCCGCGTCCGCATCGAAACCGTGGAAACGCACTTGGGAGGTCACGGCGTACCGGTCCGACGGGAACGCCGGCTTCTCGATCAGGATGCGGAAGCGCTCGGTCGTCGGCCGGTAGAAGCTGACCATCATCAGGTGCAGGTTCACGGTCAGAGTGTTCATGGCCACGACTTCTTCCGGCTCCGCGCCCACGATCGCGGCCAGCGGATGGGTGAGCTGTTCGTGGTACGCCATCCACGGCCGGCCGCCCCGGAAGTGGCCCTCGACGCCGTGTTCGCGCCAGGCCTCCAGTTCCTCGTCCATGAGCTGCTGGACTTCCCGCGGCTGCAGACCCAGGGAGTTGCCGCACAGGTAGATACACTCGCGGCCGTCCGGCCCCGGCGGAATGTGGAACTGTTCGCGGTAGACGGCGAGGGGATCGCTCGCGTCCTGCTGACGGGCTTGGTCGAGCGACGTATCGGTCATGGCGGGTCCAGGGGATAGAGCAATGGCCGCGAGGGCGCAGCGTCGCTCATGAACGGCGGCAGCTGCAGGGACAGGGCGTAGAAGCCGTCGGCGACCATGTCCGGGACGTAGATCATCTCGGTGACGGTGGCGTCGGCCCTGTCCCCGGCTGCGACTCCGGCCAGGCCCCAGAACAGCCGGTGGCCGGCGAGCCGGCCCTCGTCATGGCTGCGGTCGATGGACGGCAGATCGCACAGCAGGTGCCGGATGCCGCGAGCGACCATGAGTCCGACAGCCTCCAGCGAGAAATAGGGCGGGATCGGCCCCGAGGTGTAGTCCATGGTCCTCTTGGCGGCCTCGTTCGGCAGCGTCCGCACCGCGAGCGCGGACGGCGCCGGCTCGGGCAGCTCGCCCAGGTCATCGAGGGCATTGCTCAGGGCGGCCGCGGTGATCAGGCGATCGCCGGCCCGCGGTGACGGATCGGCGGTCTCGTCGCTGCGCGCCACATCCACCGGTTCGACGCTGACCAGGGCCGCCAGCAGCAGAGGGGACAAGGCCTTTCCGGCGACGCTGACCCGTTGCCGGCTTACGTGGCCGATACACTCGGTATGGGTGCCGTTGCAGTGGGGCGTGAGCGTCAGCACTTCGCAATTGCAGCTTCCGCCGGCGCGCACATCGCCGACAAAGCCGTCCGCTTGCAGCGGCTCGGACAAGGCGGGCGGGGCCCCGAAATGCTTGGGTTGGCGACCGCCGAAATCCAGCGGGATGGAGATGTCGATCCCGGCCGGGTTCACCCGGCGCGGGCCGGCCGCGGTCTGCAGGAAGACCTCGATCATGCGAAGCGCTCCCGCTCGAGGTTCAGCCAGGCCAGGGCCGATCCGGACAGCAGCCGCTCCCTGACCTCCGGCGCCAGGTCCATGCTCTCGATCAGCGAGCCGGGCACCGTCTCGCCGAGCGGGAAGGGATAGTCGCTGCCCATGGCGATGCACTCGGCGCCCATCAGGTCGATCATGTAACGCAGCATCAGCGGATCGTGGACCAGGGCGTCGACGAAGAAGCGGCCGAGATAATCCCGCGGGTTGCGCTCGGTCTCCACCGCGCACAGATCGGGCCGGACCTTGAAGCCGTGTTCGATCCGCCCCAGGGTAGCGGGGAAAGCGCCGCCGCCGTGGGCGAAGGCCACGCGCAGATCGGGCAAGCGTTCGAACACGCCGCCGAAGATCATGGAGCAGATCGATAAGGAGGTCTCGGCGGGCATCCCCACCAGCCACGGCAGCCAGTATTTGCCCATGCGCTCGCGGCCCAGCATCTCCCAGGGGTGTACGAATACCGCGGCGCCCAGCTCGGCGCAGGCTTCCAGCACCGGATAGACGTCCGGGTGGTCCAGGTTCATGCCGTTGACGTGGGAGCCGATCTCGATCCCGGCCAGACCCAGCTTCTGTACGCAGCGTTCCAGCTCACGGATGGCCAGGTCCGGGTTCTGCATCGGCAGGGTCCCGAGGCCGATAAATCGCCGCGGGTGCGCCGCCACGACGCCGGCGATGTGATCGTTGAGCAGCCGCGCCAGATCCAGCGTGTCCTCGGCCTTGGCCCAGTAGCTGAACATGATCGGTACGGTCGAGAGCACCTGCACATGGACGCCATGGCCGTCGCATTCGCTCAGGCGCACGTCCGCGTCCCAGCAATTCTCGTCGATGGCGCGGAAGAAGCTGCCGTCCAGGGTGATGTGGGAGCAGCCGGGGCCGTGGCGCTCGAGCTGTACCCAGCCGCCGTAACCGTAACGCTCTTTCAGGTCCGGCCAGTCGGGCGGCAGGATATGGGTATGGATGTCGATCTTCAGCAGGGGCATCCGCTGGCCTCAGCCGCGCCGTGACGGCGGCAGCTCCATCACGTGGCCGCATTCATCGCAGTGGCGAAGGTCCGGATCGGCATAGAAGCGGTCGAACACCGGCGGCAGCTGGGTCTCGATATTCTCCAGGTGGAAATACTCCTCATAGAGCTTGTGGCCGCAGGCTTCGCAGAACCAGAGGAAGCCGTCTTTCTCCTCGGGCAGGCGCGGGCGCTCGATCACGAGCCCGACCGTGTTCTCGAAGCGCTGGGGCGAATGTGGCATGCCCGGCGGCAGCAGGAAAATCTCGCCCTCGCGGATGGGGATGTCCACGAACTCACCGTCCTGTACCGTCTTGAGCACCATATCGCCTTCGAGCTGGTAGAAGAATTCCTCGCCTGGATCGAAGTGATAGTCCTGACGGGAATTGGGGCCGCCGACTACCATGACGATGAATTCCGCGTCCTCGAACACCAGCTTGTTGCACACCGGCGGTTTGAGTACGTCCCGGTGATCGTCGATCCACTGCTGAAAATTGAAAGCCTTCAAAGTCCCCATCGGTGTCTCCCTGACGCCGCCCCTGACGGTCAGTCTCCGCTCACGTCGTCGCCCACCTGGATGGTCGCGATGCACTTCAGTTCGATGGAGATCGGGGTCGGCAGGCTCTTGACCTCCACCGTGGTGCGGCAGGGCGGGTTGTCGCGGAAATACTCGGCGTAGATGCGGTTGTAGGTGGCGAAGTCCTCCTGCATGTGGGTCAGGAAGACGGTGACGTCCACCAGCCGGTCCCAGGACGAGCCGGCCTCCTGCAAGACCTGGCGGACATTGCGGAAGACCGAATGACATTGCGCCTCGATGTCGCGGCTGACCACCCGGCCGTCCGCGTCCAGTCCGACTCCGGGTATGGCGTCGCTGCCTCGCACCCGCGGACCTATCCCCGAAAGGAACAGCAGGCCGCCCACGCGGCGTGCGTGGGGGTAGTGGCCCACCGGTTCCGGTGCGCCGCTGGCGTGGGTGCTCCCGGCTCGCTTGCTCATGTTTGCCTGTCCATCTCGCCCGATCCCGGCTCGACCTTACGCCTGAGCGTTGGCCTAACGATAACTGATGCAGACGTTCTTGGGCTCGGTGAAGAACCGCATGGCCTCGAAGCCGCCCTCGCGTCCGACGCCGGAGTCCTTCATCCCGCCCATAGGCGTCCGCAGGTCCCGGAGCATCCAGCAATTGACCCACACCATGCCCGCATCCAGACGCCGCGCCACCCGGTGACAGCGGTCCACGTCGCGGCTCCAGAGCGAGGCGGCCAGGCCGTAGCGGGTGGCGTTGGCCTGGGCCACGGCGTGGGCTTCATCGTCGAAGGGGCTCAGTGTCACCACCGGCCCGAAGATCTCCTCCTGGTTGGTGCGGCATTCCGGACCCAGGCCCTCGATCACCGTCGGCGCCACGAACCAGCCGTCCCGGCACCGTTCGGCTTGCGGCCGGACCCGCTCGCCGCCACACAGGATGCGGCCGCCTTCCTCCCGCGCCGTCTCGATACAGCCGAGGATCTTCGCCATGTGGGGTTCGGAGACGACCGCGCCCTGGCGGGTCTCCGGGTCCAGCGGATCGCCCACCCGCATGGCGGCGACCTCTGCGACGAACGCATCCCGGAAGCGTTCGTAGATCGACGCCTCGACCAGCACCCGGGAACCACACAGACAGATCTGCCCCTGGTTGGAGAACGCGGCTCTTAATGTCCCCTCGAGCGTCCGCTCCCAGTCGCAATCGGCGAATACCAGGCTTGGGTTTTTGCCGCCCAGTTCCAGCGAGAGTTTGCGGAAACGCGGCGCCGCCGAGGCCGCGATGCGGGCGCCCGTGGCGGTGCCGCCGGTAAACGAGATCGCCGCGATACCCGGATGGTCGACGATCTGCTGGCCGATACCCGGCCCGCTGCCGTGCAGGATGTTGAGGACACCCGCCGGAAGCCCGGCTTCCCGGCACAGGCGCGAAAACATGTACGCGGTCATGGGCGTGACTTCGGACGGTTTGCCGATGACGCAATTGCCGGCGGCCAGGGCCGGTGCGATCTTCCAGGTGAACAGGTACAGCGGCAGATTCCAGGGCGAGATGCAGGCCACGATGCCCAGCGGATGACGCAGGGTGTAATTGAGCGTGTTGTGGTCGGTGGCGTGGGCCTCGCTGTGGAATTGGGTGGCGGCGGCCGCGAAGAACGAGAGATTGGCCGACGCTCGCGGGATGTCGACCGACGCCGCGACGCTGATCGGCTTGCCGTTGTCCACGCACTCCGCCCGGGCCAGGGCTTCGGCGTTCTGTTCGACCAGCCGCGCCAGACGCTCGAGGATCCGGGCCCGGTGCTCGGCCGGGGCGCCACTCCAGCCATCGAAAGCCGCCTCGGCCGCGGCGATCGCCCGGCCCAGGTCCTCGCCGCCAGATTCCGGCAGCTGCGAATAGACTTTGCCGGTGGCCGGCTCGGGGTTGTCCAGGTAACGGCCGGACGCAGGCGGGCTGAATTCACCGCCGATGAAATTCTCCAGCCGCTCCACGCGCGTCTCAGAGGCTGCCGGTGCGGCCGCCGTCCACCGGCAGGTTGATGCCGTTGACGTAGGCCGCAGCGGGGCTGGCCAGGAAGGCGACCGCGCAGGCGATCTCGGCCGGTTCGGCGAAGCGGCCGGCCGGTACCTGGGACAGGGCCTGTTCGCGGACCGCCTCGATCGTCCGGCCGGACTTCTCGGCCCGGCCCTGGAAGATATAGTCCAGCCGTTCGGTTGCCGTGAAGCCGGGCAGCACGTTGTTGACCGTGATCCCGGACGGTCCCAGTTCACGGGCCAGAGTCTTGGCCCAGCTCGCCATGGCGCCGCGGATGGTATTGGACACGCCCAGTCCGGGGATGGGCTCTTTCACCGAGGTGGAGATGATGTTGACGATCCGGCCGTAGCCCGCGGTCTTCATGCCCGGGACCAGCGCCCGGGCGATGCGCTGGGCGGCCAGCAGGTGCTGGGCGAAGGCCGCCTCGAACTGCTCCGGGCCGGCATCGATGGCCAGACCGGCCGGCGGTCCGCCCGTGTTGTTGATGACGATCGGAACAGGGGCCTCGGCGGCCAGCGCCTCCATCCGGGCGCTCACCGCCTCGCCGTCGCTCAGATCCAGCACGACCGCCTGATGGGACCGGCCGCTCTGTCGGGGCATCGCCGCCAGCGTCTGTTCGAGGGCATCTGCGTCGCGGGCCACAGCCAGTATGTCGGCACCGAGTTCCGCCAGGGCCAGGGCCACGGCGCGGCCGATCCCGCGGGAGGCACCGCAGACCAGCGCGCGACGGCCTTCGAGTCCGAGATCCATGCCTGCTCCCATGCCAGCGACCCGCGATGAGGCGAAGGACTTCATTCTAGCCCATCGGTTTCTCCGCACGGATGGCCCGCGTCGATTTGCCGGGCCCGGTCACTTGGGCCGGAACAGGGTCGGCCGCTGGACCTGTCTGCACTTGACCCGTTTCAGTCTCACCTTGGTGGCCTTGAGCTGGGCCGCCGTCAGACAGCCGCCCCAGACGCAGCCGGTGTCGATGGACACCAGGTCGCGCCGCACCAGTTCGCCGAGCGTCGACCAGTGGCCGAAGACGATCCGCAAATTGGCATTCTTGCGTCCCGGTACCTCGAACCAGGGGACGTACTTGCGCGCACGCGGGCTCGGCCGTCCCTTGCGGCTCAGGTCCAGATTGCCGTCCAGGTCGCAGAAGCGCATGCGGGTAAACACATTGGTGATATACCGGAGCCGCTCCCAGCCGCGCAGGTTCTTCGACCAGCGTACCGGCTTGTTGCCGTACATGTGCTTGAAGAACTCCGGATAGTCCTTGCCGCGCAGCACTGCCTCGAGCTCTGCGGCGGCGGACCTGGCCGTTTTCAGTGTCCACTGGGGCGACAGACCGGCATGGACCAGGGTGTAGTTGCGCGCCTTGTCGTGATGCATGAGCGGCCGGTGACGCAGCCAGTGCAGCAGCTCGTGGCCGTCTTTGGCCTTGAGGATGGCGTCCAGGGTGTCCTTGCCGCGGAGCTTGCCCGGGTTCTCCGCCGCAGCCAGCAGATGCAGATCGTGATTGCCGAGCACGGTGACGGCACCGTCACCGAGGTTGCGCACGAAGCGCAGCGACTCCAGGGAATCCGGGCCGCGGTTGACCACGTCGCCGGTGAACCAGAGCCGGTCCCGTTTGGGGTTGTAGTCGATCTTGTCCAGAAGCCGGAGCAGCGGATCCAGACAGCCCTGCAGATCGCCGATGGCGTAGACGGCCATAGGCTCTCAGTTCAGGCTGCCGGGCACGGCCAGCGTGAACGGGGCGATGGGCGCGTCGAATTCGCGGCCCTCATCATCGACCATCTGATAGCTGCCGCGCATGGACCCCACCGGCGTCTCCAGCACCGCACCGCTGCTATAGCGGAAACCCTCGCCAGGATTCAGATGGGGCTGCTCGCCGACCACACCGTCGCCGCGCACTTCGCTCTCACGGCCGTTGGCGTCGGTGATGATCCAGTGCCGGGTCATCAATCGGGCCGGCAGCGCGCCCCGGTTGCTGATGGTGACGGTGTAGGCAAAGACATAACGATCGGCCTCGGGGTCCGATTGCTCGGGCACGTAGGCGGTATCCACATTGATCCGTATGTCCTGCTGGACAGCCTGCATCAACGGCACCCCTGTCAACGCCGGATACGAACCGCGAGCACGTCGCAGGGCGCGGCATGCAGGATGGTGTCTTCGGTGAGATTCACCATCACACCGAGGCCATGGCGTTCCTTGCTGCCGATGACGATCAGATCCGCCTCGAGCTCCTCGGCCGCCCGCACCACTTCGTTCTTGATGCTGCCGGTCACCACCTGGCGCGGCAGCTCCCCGGCGCCGGCCCCGGCAGCCAGCTCCTCAAGCCGGCGGCGCGCGCCTTCGGCCAGCTCCTGCTCGATATCCACCGCCGGCAGCAGGGCCTCGCCCATGGGCTCCACCGGGATGTACTCGACCACGTGCAGGAGGTGGAGTTCGGCATCGAAACTGCGGCTGAGGCGCAGCGCCCGGTCCAGCACCGGCCCGCTGGCCTCGGACAGATCGATGGCAACCAGCATGCGCCGATAGTCCGTCATTGTTCTCACCCCCTTTTCAGCCCCGCGGCCGCATCGCCGTTCCCGCGCGGCGGGAACGGCACACCCTCACATCAATTATACGTGATGACGGACGTCGGCGAGCGGCCGCAGATCAACCGCCCTCCGGGCCGGGCTCATGGCCAAGTGCCACCGCAAGACGCGCGAAATCGGACGGCGCCAGGGTCTCGGCCCTGGCCGACGGGTCACAGTCCGCGGCGGCGATCAGCTCCGCGCCCATCAGCGGCTTGAGGCTGTTGCGCAGGGTCTTGCGGCGCATGGAAAAAGCCTGGGAGACGACCCGGGCGAACAGCGCCGGGTCGGCCTCCGGGAACGGTGGATCCGGCCACGGCGTGAGGCGGACGAAGGCGGAACGCACTCGCGGCGGAGGTACGAAGGCGCCGGGTCCGATATCGAACAGATGCTCCACCGTGCAGCTCGCCGCCAACATGACCGTCAGCCGCCCGTAGTCCTTGCCCCCCGGGTTTGCCGCCATCCGCGTGACCACTTCCTTCTGCAGCATGAAGTGCATGTCATGGATGGGGGTCTCTTGTGCCAGCAGGTGGAACAGCAGCGGCGTGGATATGTTGTAGGGCAGGTTGCCCACCAGCCGCAGCGGCTGGCCGGATCGGGCGAGGACCCCGAAATCGAAGCCGAGAGCGTCCGCGTTATGGACATGCAGCCGGCCGAGACCGGCGCAGGCCTGCTCGAGGAGCGGGATCACGTCCCGGTCCAGTTCCACCACGTCCATCTCGCCGAGCCGCTTCAACAGCGGCGCGGTGATGGCGCCGCGCCCGGGCCCGATCTCCACCACCCGCTGGCCCGGCCGGGGATCGATGGCGGCGATGATGCGCCGGATGACTCCCGGATCGTGGAGGAAATGCTGACCGAACCTCTTCCTGGGGCGGTGGCTCAAAGGGTCGTCCTGGTGTTTCCGA
>CBDTYJ010000072.1:0-10422 GCA_965364575.1 uncultured Gammaproteobacteria bacterium | reverse complement strand
ATGGCCCAGATGATCAGCCCGATGAGGATGAAGGCACTCGGCGCCAGCAGCAGAAGACCATTGGGGTTGTACCAGCCGCCTTCGGTCACCAGCGGCAGGATCTGATGGCCGAACAGCCGGCCGGAACCGAACAGTTCGCGCACGAACGCGACTGCCAGCAGGATGGCGCTGTAGCCGAGTCCGTGACCGATACCATCCAGCAGGCTCGGCCAGGGTTTGTTGGACGACGCGAACGCCTCGGCGCGTCCGAGCACGATACAGTTGGTGATGATCAGGCCCACGAATACTGACAACTGCTTGCTGATTTCGTAGGCGTAGGCCTTGAGGATCTCGTCAACCAGGATCACGAGCGAGGCGATGATGGTCATCTGGATGATGATGCGTATGCTGCTCGGCATGTGGTTGCGGATCAGGCTGACCGAGACATTGGCGACGGCCAGCACGCCGATCACGGCCATGCACATGACTACGGATGGCGCCAGCTGCGTGGTCACCGCGAGGGCGGAACAGATGCCGAGCACCTGCAGCGTGATCGGATTGTTGTCCACCACTGGTGACAGCAAAATCTTGCGTCCGGAATCACTCATATCTCACCCTCCCCGTCCCTGACGCGCTGCAGGAACGGTCCGAAACCCTGCTCGCCCATCCAGAAATCGATCATGTGGCTGACGCCGTTGGCGGTCAGCGTCGCCCCCGACAGACCGTCCACCTTGTATTCGCTGTTGGCGGTCCCGGGTTTGACCGTGCCCTTGACGACGCTCAGCGCCACCTGATCCTCCTCATCGAAGACCCGCTTGCCGACCCAGTTCCGCTGCCAGCGCGGGTTGTTGATCTCGGCGCCTAACCCGGGCGTCTCTGCATCCTGGTAGAACGTGATCCCCGCCACCGTGTTGGCATCGCTTTCCAATGCCAGGAAACCGTACATGGTCGACCAGAGACCGTAGCCGCTCACAGGCAGGATGATCATGCTGGGATCGCCGTCTTCCCGAACCACGTAGACCGGGGCGTACAGAGGCCGTCGCCCCAGGCTGGCGACGTCCCGGTCGGCCGGGATCGATTCGCTGGTCTCCGGATTCCGGCTCGCCTTCTGGAAATCAAAAGTCGCCGGATCGATATCGCTGGCTGTCTGACCTGTGGAGAGGTCGATGATCCGGGTCTCGATGCTGCTGAACGACTCCTCCACCGAGCGGCCCGGGTCATCGAGTCCGGCCACGCGCAGGATCTCCTGCTTCATGGCGAGGTCCGCGTTGCGTTGCTGCAGCGGTCTCAGGCCCACCGCGGTGGCCGAGACCACGACCGAACAGACCAGGCAGAGCAGCGTGGCGACCATCACCGTCTTGACCACGCTGTCGTTGGGCAGGCTGGCGAACCAGCCGGTCTTTTTCCCTGACTCAGGCATGGCGCATCTGCCTCCTGCGGATGTTGGCCTGGACTACAAAGTAGTCGATCAACGGGGCCAGAACGTTGGCGAACAGGATCGCCAGCATCATCCCCTCCGGATACGCAGGATTGACCACCCGGATCAGGGCGCACATGACGCCGATCAACGCGCCGTAGTAAAGCTTGCCGGTGGAGGTCATGGATGCGGACACCGGGTCGGTGGCCATATAGACGGCGCCGAAAGCGAAGCCGCCGAGGACGAAGTGCCAGTGCCAGGGCAAGGCGAACATGGGGTTGGTGTCGCTGCCGACCAGGTTGAACAGCAGGGTCATGGCGAACAGGCCGATCACGCAGCCGAGCATGATCCGCCAGGATGCGACGCGGGTATAGAGCAGGAAGAACGCGCCGATGAGGCAGGCGATGGTGGACTCGGCGCCGATGGTGCCCTGGATCAGGCCGAAAAACGCATCGTTCCAGCCCACGCCCGCCGTCTGAATCGCCTCGACGCCACCTTCGTAAGCGAGCGAGAGCGGGGTCGCGCCGCTGAAGCCGTCGACGGCGGTCCATACCGCGTCACCGGAATTCTGTGCCGGGTAGGCAAAAAACAGGAACGCCCGCCCCACCAGTGCCGGATTGAGAAAGTTCTTGCCGGTGCCGCCGAAGACCTCTTTGCCGATCACTACCGCGAAACTGATGCCCATGGCCACCTGCCAAAGCGGGATCGTGGGCGGCAGCACCAGGACGTACAGCAGGGAAGTGACGAAGAATCCCTCGTTCACCTCGTGGTTACGGATAATGGCGAACAGCACCTCCCAGAAGCCCCCGACCACCATCGTGACCACATAGGCCGGGAAGAAATACAGGAAACCCTGCCAGAAACAGGCGGCGATACTGGACGGGTCGTAGCCGACGCCGAAAAAGTCGAGGACCTCGCCGCGCCAGCCGCCGATCCCGGCCAGACCCATGTCCTGCAGCGCCGTGTTGGCCTGCAGGCCGATGTTGTACATGCCCATGATGGCAACCGGCATTGCGGCCAGAAAGACGTAGATCATCACCCGCTTGAGATCGATGCCGTCCCGGAGATGGGGCGCGCCGCGGGTGCGGTCCGCTGGCGAGTAGAAGATGGTATCCACCATCTCGTAGAGCGCTTCGAAGCGGTGCATGCGACCGCCCTTGGCGAACAGGGGCTCGATGTCGTCGAGGATTTTTCTCAGGCCCATCAGCCTTCCTTCTCGATCTGCTCCAGGCTCTCCCGCAGGAGCGGCCCGAAATCATGTTTACCGGGGCACACGAAGGTACACAGCGCCAGGTCTTCTTCGTCCAGCTCGAGCGCGCCCAGTTTCTGCGCGCTGTCGGTGTCGCTGACGATGATGGCGCGAAGCAGCTGGGTCGGCAGGACGTCCAGCGGCATCACGCGCTCGTAAGACCCGATCGGCACCATGGCCCGCGGGCTGCCGTTTTGCGAGGTGTTCAGGTCCATCTTGCGGCCGCGCCAGAGACTGGAGATGAACACGTTGGTGACCGAGAACTTCTTCGGTCCGGGACGTATCCAGCCCAGGAATTCGCGCCCCTCTGCTTCCCTGATCACGGAAACCTGCAGATGATAGCGGCCGAGATAACCGGCCCAGCCGGCCGCCCGATAGCCCGACAGCACGGATCCCGAAAGCGGCCGGCATACGGCATCCTCGAGTTCGCCCTCCAGCAGGGTGCCCACGTGCGCGCCCATGCGGGTCCGGAGCAGCCGTGGCTTCAGCACCGGCGGCCCCGCCAGGGAGATGACGCGCTCCGTGTTCAGCCGGCCGGTGGTGAACAGTCGGCCGATGGCGATCACGTCCTGGTAATGGAGGTGCCACACGTGGCGGCGGGCGCCGACCGGATGCAGGAAATGGATGTGGGTGCCGACCAGACCGGCCGGGTGCGGGCCGCTGAATTCGGCGGCGGTGAATGCCTCTCGTTCTGGTACCGGGATGTCCGATCCCGGCGCGCGACAGACATAGACCGGCCCGTCCGGGAGGCGGGAGATCACGTCCAAGCCATCCAAAAATTCCTGGCGGGCCTCGGCGATCACGACCCTGGGATCGGCCGCCAGCGGATTGGTGTCCATGGCGTTGACGAACACCGCCGACGGCGTCGAATCGGGGTCGGCGATCTTGCTGTAAGGCCGGGTCCGCAGCGAGGTCCACAGACCGGCGTCGAGAAGCTGCTCGACGACGTCCTCGCGCGCCAGGCTGTCAAGCCGCTCCCGCGGCCAGGCCCTGAACTCCCTGACTTCCTCGTTTTCGTCCAGATCGATGATGATCGACTGCAGCACGCGCCGGGCACCGCGGTGGATGGATTTGATCGTGCCGCTGCCGGGCGCGACGATGGAGACGCGGGGATTCTTTTTGTCCGAGAACAGCGGCTGACCGAGACGGACCCGATCGCCCTCTTCCACTCGCATGGCGGGCTTCAGACCGACGAATGAGCGGCCCATCACGGCCACGCGGGGGACTCTGGGGGCGTCGTGGATGACCTGTTCCGGCTCACCCTCTAGCGGTAGGTCGAGACCCCGCTTCAACCTGATGTGCATTCGGTTCGGGTTCCTTCTGCCGGGGCCTCGGATGCGTCAAAACTGTCCACGAGAATGCCGGAGTCGAATTTGCCTGAATTTTTAAGCCTCGACATTCTCACACCATGATTTTACCGGTGATGCCATGTTTTGCCTAGCGACTCCCCGGCGACCTTGCCGATGCTACTATCAAGCCACAAAGGCTGCGCAGACGGAGGCACGGAATGAGCGTCAGCACTCACCGCGACGGCGCGGTCACGACCGTCGTGATCGATCGGCCGGAAGTGAGGAATGCGGTCGATCCGGCGACCGCCAGGGCCCTTTACGAAGCCTTCGTCAGGTTCGAGGCCGATGCGGAAGCCAGGGTCGCCGTGCTGACCGGCGCCGGCGAGGCTTTTTGTGCCGGCTTCGATCTGGGCGCGATCGCCCGGGGCGCTGAGGACTGGCTCGGGGAACTCCACTTCGGGATCGAGGACGGCTTGCCACCCCTCGGCCCAATGGGTCCGACGCGGATGGAGCTGAGCAAACCCGTTATCGCAGCCGTCAACGGCGCGGCCGTGGCGGGCGGGATGGAACTGGCCCTCTGGTGCGATTTCCGCATCATGGATCCGGACGCCTACATGGGGGTGTTCTGCCGCCGCTGGGGCGTGCCTCTGATCGACGGCGGCACCGTCCGCCTGCCACGGCTGGTGGGCCAGGGCCGGGCGCTGGAACTGATCCTGACCGGCCGGCGGGTGGACGCGGAGGAGTGCATGCGGATCGGTCTTTGCGAAAGACTCGCCGAACCCGGCACCGTCCGCCAGACGGCGGAGTCGGTAGCCAGGGAAATCGCCCGCTTTCCTCAGGGCTGCCTCGGGGCAGACCGATGGTCGGCGCAGAATCAGCGGGGCATCGCACCCGATCGGGCTCTGCAGGAGGAATTCTGGAACAGCCTGCGGGTGATCAAGGCGGAAGGCGTCGATGGGGCCCGCCGCTTTACCGCCGGGGCGGGCCGCCATGGCGACTCTGGACATGTCGCTGACGATGGCAATTGAAGCAACGACTCCGGACGGGTTCACCCCGAGGAGGCACCGCCATGAAGATGCCGGAATTCGACCGGGACCGGGAGGCATGACGAATTTGAAAACCACAAACCGGGGGTGCGCCCCGAAACGACGCCTGATCCTGATCGCCGGTCTCGCCCTCGGGATCCTGGCTTGGGGCGGCGCGGCGGGTGCCGATGTGTTCCTGAGCCGCTATGCCGGCGCCCAGCCGGTCATCCAGCGGGCGGTCGAAGCCTACGGCGGCGCGGACAGACTCAGGGCGCTGACGTCGATCCGTATGCGCACCAAAGGCACGATCTTCCAGCGTTACCAGAGCCGCGTGCCCGGGCCACCATTCGACGCCGTCGAAGGCAACGAACATAACTATCTCGTGGACCTGGCGGACGGGCGTTTCCGGGGCGAGTTCCTGGGTCCGGTCTTCTCCAACGCGCTGATCATCCGCGATGGCAGCACCTACGCCATCGACCTGGTCCGGGAAACATGGACGGAGCGCCCTAACGCCGCCGATCTGAGAGCCCATTTCATACAGCGCATCGTGCCGCCCCTGCTGGCATTGAAGCTTTACCAGCGTTCCCGATCCGCCATCCTGACCGGCACGTCCACGATCGACGGCGCTGTCAATGACGTGCTGGCGCTGGCCTGGGACGACGGCAACGTCTACATGATCCACGTGGCCAGATCCACGGGGCTGATCTCCCGTTACGACATCCTCGCGCCGGATCCGGTGGTCGGGGACACTATCGCCCAGACTTATTTTGCCGACTATCGGGAGGTGGACGGGGTCCCGTTTCCGATGCGGCGCTGGCAGCAGATCGGCGGGCAGATGACCATGGATTTCCGGACCGTCGAGGTCGATCTGGCACCGGATCTCGATGGCGAGTTCGAGCTGCCGTCCGGCTACATGGAGTTGCCCCCGCCGCCGGCACCTGCCAGCGCACTGCGCGAAATCGCCAACGGTGTCTATCTCGGCAATGGTGCCTACCAGAATCTGTATATCGACATGGGTGATTACCTGATTTCGGTGGATGCCGGCGGGGGCAGCGCGCTGGTCCGATCGGATCTCGCCCAGCTGGATACGCTGACCGAGGGCAAGCCTCTGCGGTACGCGATCATCACGCACCACCACAGTGATCATACCGACGGTGTCGACGCCCTGGTGGCCGCCGGCGCCACCCTGGTCAGCAGCGAGAACAACCGGGGCTATCTCACCGCGCTGGTCAACGGACGCCGTTACCTGGCGGCCGACACGGATCGCCTGCCGCGGCCCGCGGGCGGGCCGGCCTATCTCGCCATCGGCGATGATTATGAATTCAGGGAAGGCCGGCGGCGGGTGCAGGTCTACCGTTTGCCCAATGCCCATGCCGAGGATTACTACGTCGTCTACCTGCCGCGGGAGAAACTGTTGTATGGGGCAGACGTGTTCAACATGCCCGCCAACGGTCCGGCCTTACCGGCCAACGAGATGTTCGAGGGTTTTTTTGCAGGGTTAAAGGCACTGGATCTGAAGATCGACGTGGTGGCCAATGCCCATGGACCGTTGGGGACTGGGGAAGATCTTCGAGCGCGGGCGAAAGGCGAGGATGCCAGCCTCGCTGATTAGCTGGATCCAGACTCATATTTTATCCATAAATTATTGTATTTATTACTAGTACGTAGGTTCTGAAGCATATCGGGATGATGGGGCGCCCCGCGGTCCGGCGCGGCCCCCGGCCTGCCGGCCGCCGCGCGGCGGCGCGGGGACAATCCGCCGGCTGCCGACCGGCGTGACTCGGATGATGGGAGACAACCGTGAGACGGATATTTTTGCTGCCGGCATTGCTGGCCCTGCCGGCCCTGGCCGATGAGGGCATGTGGACCCTGGAGAACTTCCCGGCACAGACCGTGAAGGCGAAATACGGGGTCCAGATCGACCAACCGTGGCTGGACCGCATCCGGCGCGCTTCGGTCCGGCTGGAGAACGGCTGCAGCGGTTCCTTCGTCTCCGACAGCGGCCTGATCCTGACCAACCGCCACTGCCTGTTCAGCTGTCTGTCCGAGCACAGCAGTGCCGATGAGAATCTCTGGCGGGATGGTATGGTCGCGCGTCATCCCGACGACGAGCGTCCGTGCGCGACTCAGCAGGTTTCGGTGCTGATGGAAACCCGGGAGGTCACCGACCAGGTCGCGGAAGCTATATCAGGACTCGAAGAATCCGAAGCGAACGAAGTCCGCAAACAGACCCTGACCCGGCTCGAGGCGGCCTGCGAAGCCGATGCCGATGGCGAGCTGTCCTGCGAGGCGGTCTCCCTCTATAACGGAGGCCAGTATTTCATCTACGCCTATCGGCGCTACGGTGACGTGCGGCTGGTGTTCGCCCCGGAAGAAGGCATCGGCGCGTTTGGCGGCGACCCGGATAATTTCAATTTTCCCCGCTGGTGCGTGGACGCGGCTTTCCTGCGCGTCTACGACGATGACGGCAAGCCGGCGCGGACGCCGGATTATCTGCGCTGGCGGCCGGAGGGACCGGAGGCCGGCGAGGCCGTATTCGTCAGCGGTCATCCCGGCAGCACCCAGCGGCTGTTGACGGTGGCCCAGCTCGAGATGCTCCGGAACGTCATCCTGCCGGACTGGTTGTTGCGGAACTCCGAGCTGCGCGGCCGCTACATACAATTTGCCGCCCTGGACGAGGACGCGGCGCGCAACGTACAGGATCCCCTGGTGCGGATCGAGAACGGCATCAAGGTCCGGCGCAACGAACTGGCGGCGCTGCTCGATGATCGCCTGATGACGCAGAAGCGGGCTGACGAAGCGGTATTCCGGGCTGCTGTGGCCGCCGATCCCCAGCTGGCCTCCGAGTTCGGTGATCCCTGGGCCCGGATCGAAGCCGCCATCGCGGAATACCTGCCGTTCCGCTATCGCTACCTGTTCATCGAAGCGGGTGCCGGCTTCTCCGGCAGCCTGTTCAACTACGCCAGGACGCTGGTGCGTGGGGCGACGGAGCTCGCCAAGCCCAGCGATGAGCGACTGCGCGCCTACCGGGACACCGCCCTGCCCCGTCTCGAGCAGAGGCTGTTTGCGCCGACGCCGGTCCATCCCCGGGTGGAACAGATGCAGCTGGCTTATTCGTTCGAACGCATGCGCGAACTGCTGGGACCGGACGATCCCATCGTACGCAAGATCCTGGGTAATGCTTCCCCGGCGGACCTGGCGAAAACGCTTGTGAGCGACTCCACCCTCGCGGATCCGGCCGTAAGGAAGGCATTATGGGAGGGCGGCGAAGAGGCCATCGCAGAATCCGACGATCCGATGATCCGGCTGGCGCGGGCCATCGATCCCGATGCCAGGGCGCTGCGCAAGCGATTCGAGACGGTTTACGAAGCGCCCATCGACAAGGCATCCGAACAGATCGGGCGGGCACGCTTCGCCGTCTTCGGCACATCGCTCTATCCCGATGCCACCTTTACCCTGCGGGTCAGTTACGGTGCGGTCGAGGGCTGGAACGAATTGGGTCGGGAGATCGAGCCCTTTACCTATCTCGGCCGGCTCTTCGAGCGCAACACGGGTGAGCCACCTTTCGATGCGCCGGAGTCCTGGCTCAAAGGGAAGTCCAGACTGGATATGGCGACGCCGTTCAATTTCGTCTCCAGTATCGACATCACCGGGGGCAACTCGGGGAGTCCCCTGGTCGACAAGGATGCCCGGCTGGTGGGCCTGGCGTTCGACGGCAACCGGCACTCGATCGCGGGGGCGTACTGGTATGACCCGGCCCTCAACCGGGCGGTGGCGGTGCATCCGGCCATCCTGCTGGAAGGGCTGGAGAAGGTGTACGACGCCACTTACATTCTCGGCGAGCTCGATCGGGCAGCCGGGGAGTAGACCTTGCCATGCCTCCCCTGGTTGAAGGCCATGTCCATGGCGCCACCGGCCCCGCGTGATGGCCATGGACCCACCTCCGGGCGCGGGGGGCTCATGTGTTCTTGTCGGGATCCTGTGGATGTCTGGACTGACCGGCTGCATGCTGCAACACGACGCCAATCCGGATTTCGAACCCTTGTCTGATCCCTTCCCCGCGCCGCCCGTCGCCGAAGCCCGGCCGCACCCCCTGACCGCGCACGGCGACACCCGTATCGATCCCTACTACTGGTTGCGGGATGACGAGCGGAAGGATCCCGAGATACTCGGGTATCTGCGCGCGGAGAACGCCTATGCCGACGCAGTGATGGATCGGGCCGGGTCCTTGCGGGAGGACCTGTACCATGAACTCAAGGCCCGCATCCCGCCCCGTGAGTCGGGATTTCCGTATCGGATGGGCGACTGGTTTTACCTGTGGCGTTACGAAGCCGATCGGGAGCACCCCGTGTACCTGCGCCGCCGGGGCGCGGAGGACGCCCCCGACGAAGTGATGCTGGACGTCAACGACCTCGCCGAGGGCCACGAGTTCTACACGGTCACCGGTCTGACCGTATCCGAAAACGGTCACCTGCTGGCTTTCGGTGAAGACGATCTGAGCCGGGAGATCTACACGTTGCGAATCCGCGACCTCAGGACCGGCGACTGGCTCGATGACCGGCTCGAGGATACCGTCGGCGAATATGCCTGGGGCAACGACAACCGGACCCTGTTCTATGTCGTCCAGGATCCGGTGACGCTGCGACCCCACAGAGTGTTCCGGCATCGGCTGGGCGACGATCCGGCGGATGATGCGCTGGTCTATGAAGAGACCGACGTGACGTTCTCGGTGAGCCTGGAAAAGAGCCGGGACAGCCGCTGGATCGTGATCGGTTCCAGCGCCACCCTGAGCGACGAGTACTGGCTGATCCCGGCAGATGCGCCGGGGACCGATCCACGCAGGGTCCTCGAGCGGATCCCGGGCCATGAGCACAGCATCGAGACCATCGGCGATGAGCTGTTCATCCTCAGCAACTGGCAGGCGGAGAACTTCAGATTGCTGCATGTCGACGTCGCGGACAGCCACGACCGAAAACGATGGCAGGAACTGGTCCCCGCCCGGGACGATGTCCTGCTGGAGGATTTTGTGGTATTCCGCGATCACATCGCGCTCAGCGAACGGGCCGACGCCTCGCTAAGATTGCGGATACTGGACCGTCGTGACGGGTCGGCGCGGCTGATCGAGGCACCGGAACCCTCCTACACGATCGGCCTGGATCTCAATCCCGAGGTGGAGACGGATCTGGTGCGTTATGAATACACATCGCTGCGCACGCCGGAAACCCTGATCGACGAGAACATGAGCGACGGGCGGCGGCGCGTGCTCAAGGTGGAACAGGTCATCGGTGGCTACGATGCCGATGGGTACGCCACCGAGCTGCTCTTCGCCCCGGCCCGGGACGGCCGGCAGGTTCCGATCAGCATGGTGTACCGCAGGGGCATCCGACCTGACGGCACCCAGCCCCTGATGCTGGCGGGATACGGGGCCTACGGCCTGTCATACGATGCAGAATTCAACCCCAA
>CBDTYJ010000071.1:0-10466 GCA_965364575.1 uncultured Gammaproteobacteria bacterium | reverse complement strand
GTGTACTCCGTCGAAAATACCTCGATACGGAATTCGCCGGGCGTTCCGCCGATTACGAGCACCTCACGCTCGTCCCGCTGGAGCGGCGAATTGACGGTCACGGTGGTGCCGTCCGGGTCGGTCAGTGACAGGATCAGATCGAGGCCGCGCTGCTCGACCATGACGACGACCCGTTCGTCGCTCCGGGTCTCCAATACATAACGGAAGCGGGCATCCGAGCCGTGTTCATGGACGATACGTTCGCCGACAGAGATTCTTTTCGGTCCGTGGGCGTCTTCTGCTCCGGGCGAAACCGGACCCCCAAAAGCATGGGAAGCCAGCATCGGGATGCAGATCAGCCAGGCAACGGCGAGCACGCTGCGCCGTCGCGGAGGGCGCAGTCGGGACTGGCGGTCAGCTAGGTCACAAGGGCAGGACATTTCTCCAACCCGGCGTCCGTTCGTCGGCGCCTGTACTCAGGTCACGCCGGAACGAGTCTACCCCGAGCCTGACGGCAGCGTCAGTCCCGGGGTCGGATCACGGGTCGGGATGCGCGGGCGGAGCAAGTACCTGCAGGGCATGATCCAGGAATCGTCTGATCTCTTCTGCGGAGTAGCCTTCATGCTGCATGTACAGCACGCTGCGGAAGGCCGCAGTCAATTGCTCTGCCGTCTTTTCGATATCCATGGCGGCGGCTGTTTCTCCTCGCGCGCGGCTACGCTCAAGCGTGTGCTGAAAGACGATGGTGAGATCATCGAGCAACGCTTCGGATGCCTGCCGGGGGTCCTCGCCCGGCCGCAGCGTGCCGATCAGCTCCGCGGCGCCGGGCATCCCGACGGGCGCGGTACCCCGGGTCACCAGGGCGTCAAAAAACGCCCGGATGTCGTCCAGCGAGGCACCGCGTAGCGGTCCCAGCGCGGAATTTTCGATATGGTCGTTGTCTGTAGTCATCGCTTGGCCCGAACCGGTTCGGTATCCATTCGGTGCGATACGGTCGGCTTTCGTGCGGATCACTGGTTGAGCGTCCGGGCAGGTCGGGCTGATGCCTCTATCCTGCTAACCGATGATGCGGGGCGGCGCAGGGCTGATCCCGATCTCGGTCCCGTGTGGCCAGCCGTCCTTTGGCGGGCGCGCTGCGTGGTCGGTCCGCCGGAATTTCGATCAGGATGCCGGCGCTCGGTCGATTTAATGTTCTCTGTTATTGACCCGACGGCCGGGAGGTTAGCCGAGAACGGAGACATTGCCAAGGGTGCAGCCACGGCACTCCAGGAGGCCGGCAGCCGGTGGCCTGGGGGATTGCCCGGCAGCGCGAGCCGATGACCCCTCCCGCCGGAGCTTGGATCCTACCGCGCGTCAGGCGACATCGACGCCATTATTGACCAGGCGCATGACCGGTTTGTGACCCAGCTCTCGCGACCGGGCGCGGCCGAGACGATACAGTAGTCGATCACAGCGACGACGGCCGGATGCGCGGGCGGGAAGATTGGAAAACAGGCGCAATTACTATCGGATCCTGCATGTGGAGCGTGATGCGCCCGCGGAGATAATACGATCCAGTTACCGGACGCTTATGCAGCGTCTTCGCATGCATCCGGATCTTGGCGGCGATGCGGCTCAGGCGGCGTTGATCAACGAGGCCTACGCGGTGCTCATCGATGCTGACCGCCGGGCAGCCTACGACGAGTCCTTCCGGCGGCGGGAGATCGACGCAGCGGCAGCGATGTCGGCGGCGAGTCCGCGGTCACCGGCTCCCGTCACAGCCTGTTTCTTTTGTGATCACCCCCACGATCTCGGCGAACACACGACCCAAGAGGACGACTGCGCCCGCTGTGCCAGTCCTCTCCATCCGGTCCGCCACGTTACGTGGGAATCGACGGATCAGCGCGGCATACGACGCATCCCGCGCCGACATCGACTCGTCTTCTACTCGGGCTGGCCCCAGAGTCCGTCGACGGGGCGCAGCAGAGACATCTCCCTGACCGGGATGCTGTTCGCGACACGGGAGCATGTCCCCCTGGGCGCGGTGCTGAAGATCGAGAGCGCTGCGTGCACCGCGGTCGCGCGGGTATCGAACAGCCGTCAGTCGAGGAGTTTCCTGCGCAGCGAGTGTCTGGTCGGCGTGGAGTTCATGAGCGTCCGCTTCTCCACCAGCCGCGGTGGTTTCGTTTCGACCCGCAGCTGAAGACGCCCGGAGACCCGCGCTGCAAGGCTGGTGGCGTCAGCCCACGGCAGTGGTCTGCCGTATCGCCGCCAGCGGCTTGTGCCACCGGCCCTCTTCTGGCGCCGCAGGGAGCGAAAAACCACCTATCAGCACAAATTCGAGGAAATTTTTTGGCTCCGCGCCGGGTCTATTAAGTGACCGACTGCAATTCCCCGGAGAGACGAGAGCACCATGCTGATCAGAAGAGCACCGGAAATAAGGCCGTCTGAGATTACGGATGAACAGATCTACCTGAACCGGCGCAAGTTCCTGCAGCTGGCCGGGTTCACCGCCGCCGGGACCATGGCCGGATCTCTGGCCGCTGCCGAGCCGCGCGGCGAGCCTTTTCCGAAGCTTGCCAAGAGCCCCTTCAGTACAGATGAGGCACCCAATTCCTACGAGGACGCCACCACTTACAATAATTTCTACGAGTTTGGCACCGGCAAGGGTGATCCCTATCGCTATAGCCGGAACTTCGAGGCCCGGCCCTGGCAGGTGACTGTCGGCGGCGAATGTTCACGCCCGGGCGAGTACAGCTACGAGGACATCGTCGGGCCCCATGCGCTGGAGGAACGGATCTACCGACTGCGCTGCGTCGAGGCCTGGTCCATGGTCATCCCATGGGTCGGATTCCCGCTCGCGGATCTGGTCAGGCGCCTCGAACCCAACTCCCGCGCCAAGTACATCAAGTTCAAGACCCTGTTCGATCCGGCGCAGATGCCCGGACAGAGACGGGCGGTGCTGGACTGGCCATATGTCGAGGGCCTCACGATCGCCGAGGCCATGCATCCGCTGACGCTGATGACGGTCGGCTTGTACGGTCACGAACTCCCCAACCAGAACGGAGCTCCGCTGCGACTGGTGGTGCCGTGGAAATACGGCTTCAAGAGCATCAAGTCCATCGTCAGCATCGAGTTCACGGAGGAGCGCCCGCGCACCAGTTGGGAACTGGCCGCTCCCAGGGAGTACGGCTTTTACGCCAACGTCAATCCCGAGGTGGATCATCCGCGCTGGAGCCAGGCCCGTGAGCGACGGATCGGCGCGGGGCTGTTCGCTGAAAAACAGCCCACCTTGATGTTCAACGGTTACGCCGAGCAGGTCGCCCATCTCTACGACGGCCTGGACCTGCGGCGTAATTTCTGATCCCCGGTCCGGTCCACTGATGCAACACCCTGGAATCATGCAGCTGCGCGCGATCAAGGCCGTCGTCTTTTCGCTCTGCCTGATGCCCTTCGCGATCATGGTCCTGGCGGCCTTCCGGATCGCCGGTTTCGACCTGGGCGCCAACCCCGTCGAGTCCCTTATCCACCAGACGGGGCTGTGGGGGCTGCGTCTGCTGCTGGTGACTCTGGCCGTGACGCCGGCAAGAAGGCTGACCGGATGGCACTGGCTGGTCCGGCTGCGCCGCATGCTGGGTCTGTTCGCATTTTTCTACGTAATCTGCCATTTCCTGAGCTATGCCGTGATCGACCAGCGGTTGGCCCCGGGGCCGATCGTTGAGGACATCGTCGAGCGTCCGTTCATCACCATCGGCGTCCTGGCGCTGATGCTGCTGTTGCCGCTGGCCGTTACCTCGACCAACAGGATGATGCGCCGCCTGGGCAAACGCTGGCAGACATTGCATCGGCTGGTCTACCCGATCGCCATCCTCGGCGTCTGGCACTTCTGGTGGCAGGTCAAGGAGGACATACGCGAGCCCCTGATCTATGCGCTGGTGCTCGCGGTCCTGCTGGGATACCGGCTCTGGTACCGATGGAGGAAGGCGGACCCGGCTCGGGCCGGTCTGGTCCGCGCCGACGGGATCGCCCGCGGCTAGTTTCGCTGCGCTCAGGCGCTCTGGCCGTGGACCATCAAGGTCGCTAGCCCGAGGAAGATAAAGAAACCCATGCTGTCGGTGATGAAGGTCAGCACCACGCTGGAGCCGAGTGCGGGATCACGCTCGAGGCGGTCGAGCACGATGGGCACCAGGATGCCGGCCCCGGCTGCCACTACCAGGTTGCACAGCGTCGCCGCGGCCATCACCAGGCCCAGCTCCGGATTCTGATAAAGCAGCCAGGCCACGGCACCCATGGCCGAGCCCCAGATCAGGCCATTCATCACGGCGATGCCAAGCTCCTTGAGCGCCAGGTAGCGCAGGTTCGCCCGGTTGATCTGGCTCAGAGCCAGGCCCCGCACGACCAGCGCGACAGTCTGGTTGCCGGTATTACCGCCGATCGACGCGACGATCGGCATCAGCGTGGCCAGGGCCACCAGTTTCTCGATGGATCCCTCGAACAGTCCGATGACACGGGAGGCGACGAAGGCCGTCATCAGGTTTAGGGCTAACCACATCCAGCGGCTGCGGGCGCTTTCGATGACCGGACCGAACAGATCCTCGTCCCGCCGCAAGCCTTCGCGCAGGAACGCGTCCTCCTCGGCTTCCTCGCGCAGGAAATTCATCACCACGTCCACCGTGAGGCGCCCCAGGATCCGGTCCCGGCTGTCGACCACCGGCGCCGAGACCAGGTCATAGCGATCGAAGGCCTGGCCCGCCTCGCTCGCGTTCTGCTCGGGCATGAATACGGTCGGCGCAGGTACGGCCAGTTCACTTACAGGCGTCTTCAGCGGATTCAGGAACAGCGCCTTCAGCGGCAGTGCGCCGAGCAGGTGGCGGCGCTCGTCGACGACGAACAACTGGTCAGTGTGATCGGGAAAGTCCTCAAGGCTACGCAGATACTTGAGCGTGTCCCGCACGGTTGCGTCGGCCTCGATCAAGAGCATATCCCGTGTCATGAGGTAGCCGACCGAGTCCTCCGGATAATTGACTGTGGTCTCATGCCAGCTACGGTCACGCTCCGCCATGCCACCCACGAGTTCCTCGCGGATCGAGGTCGGCAGCATGTCGTCGATGAATCCCAGGTCATCCGGGTCCATGGCCTCGCAAATATTGAGCAGACGGTCGGACGAGGTCTCCTCGATCAGGCCTTCTGCGACGGGATCGCTGGCTTCGGCCAGGATCGCGCCGGCCATGGATGCGGGCACGCTGGCCCACACCGCCGAACGCTCGTCCGGCGGTAGCATCTCCACAAGGTGGGTGATATCGGCCGGGTGCAGACGGGCGAGCTTGCGGCGCAGTGCCTGATGGTGCTGTCGGTGGAGCAGCTCCGCCCCGAGCGACTGACGATCCTCTTCGCTGCGATCGATCAACTGCTCCACGAGACCCTGTTTGCGGAGCAGATCCAGGATCGGCTGCAAGCGGTGTTCGAGTCTCTGTCGGGCGCTGGCGTGCATACTGACGTCCTGGCGGGCGCGCGTCGGGCGAAGATGATAACGCGGAACCGGCCATCGGGAGCCATGCTTGCCCGGGCCATGGGGGTCCATGTCCGCCGGCGGCCAGGGGACCGGGGCGGAGTGTCATTGCTCAAATTGTGACCGGCATCACAGGCCCGTCCCTTATGTCAATTTAACGTGGGGCATGAGCGTGCCGGTGCATTCCGGCACGGGGGTCCGGCAGCCTGCAGGGCAGACACAGATGGCCAGCGTTGGCAGTACAGAGTTGCTCATTCTGAGCGCGGATGCGGCGGTGCGTGATGCCGTCGACGCATCCCTGAGCGAGGCCCATACGATCCATATGGCCGACGAGGCCGTCGCGGCGCTGGATACGGCTGCCCGCCATCCCGTCGGGATCGTGGTCATCGACCTGGACCAATCCGGCAATGACATCGAATCCCTGATCGACACGCTGCGCGAGCTCGCCCCCGGCATGGTGACCATACTTGCCGGCGAGCACGACGCCCTGGCTGAGCTGACCCATCTGACCGTGGATGGCACGGTCTACCGCTTCCTGATGAAACCGGTGTCCGCCGGCCAGATGCGTCTGGCGGTGGATGCTGCCGCGCGCAAACTCCAGGGCGATGCCGGCGGTGATAAGTCCGGTACCGTGGTCGCCGGCCGGTCCTTGTCCCCGCCGGTGCTCTATGCCGGTATCGCCGCGCTGGCGCTGGCCGCCGGCACTGTGGCCTGGATACTGACGGCTCCGTCTTCCGTCCCGTCAGACACCGCACCCGCCCTGGCACAATCCGGTCCGGCCAGGGCAGAGACACCGGCCGATGCATCCGCCGATACAGGTGGACCTCATCAGAACCGGTTCGGAGTGGTCCTCGCTCGCGCCGAGCAGGCGATGGAAGAACAGCGCTATGTGGCCAGCGACGACGGTATCGAGGACGACGCGGTCAGTCTCTACGGCCGCGTGCTGTCAGAGGATCCCGATAACCCGTCGGCGAGGAAGGGCCTCGAGAAGATCATGCGTATCTTCGTCGCCGAGACCCGCGAAGCGCTCGAGCAGGGCGATCTGGAAGCTGCCGAACAGGCATACGACTCAGCCAGCCGTGTGCTGCCGAACGATCCGCGGCTGGCCACCTTACAGCAGCAGCTGGTGGATTCCCGCGTCGTGGAGCTGGTCGCCGAGGTCAAGGCGGACGCGGCGTCCGGTGATCTCGAGGAGGCCGAGCAGGCTTTGTCCCGGGCCGAGTCCCTGGCCCGCGCCGATCCCGAGGAAGTCGAGTCTGCCCGCCAGGCTATCGAGGAGCGGTACCGGGCTGAACAGGCGTCAAGGTTTCTGAGCCTGGCCCGCAAGCGAGTGACCCAGGGGCGGCTGATCGAGCCCGCGGACGACAGTGCACTGACCTACCTGCGCGCGACCCGCAATAATGGTGGCGATGCTGTCGCCGTTGCCGAACTCGCCCGCCAATTGGGTGATGCCATGCTGGCTCGTTCGCGCAGCGCGCTGGACGATGGTTCCCCGGCGCTGGCCCGGGATTGGTTGGGCCGGGCCGAAGCGCTGGAAATCGATCTGGATGGCGTCGATGAACTCGAAGAAGCCATCGTCCGCCGCGAGGCCATCGATGCCGAGCGGGATCGGCTGCTGGCCCTGGCCGCCGAACGACTGGCCGCCGGTCAGCTGATCGGGCCCGACGGCGACAGCGCCCGTGACTATCTGCGGGCGGTGCAGGCGCTGACTCCGGGAGATCCGCGGGCCGGGCAAGGCCTCGAACGGGTCGCCGAGGAGCTGCTGACCCGGGCTCAGGGTGCGTTTGACTCCGAGGACTACGAGTCGGCAAAGAATCTGTTGGCGGCGGCCCGCGAAACGGGTCTCGGAGCCCGGCAGGCGGCCGATCTCGAGCAGCGAATCGAACTGGCCATGGCGCCGCCCCCCGAGCCGGAGCCCGAGCCGGAGGTGGTCCCGGTGCGGCGCAAGTATGTGCCACCCAAGTATCCGCGTGATGCGCTCCTGCGTGGGCTGGAGGGTACCGTGGCCGTGGCGTTCACGGTCATGCCCGACGGTGAGCCTGAAAACGTGTCGGTGGTCGCGGCCTCGCCGCGTAATACTTTCGAACGGGCGGCGATGAATGCCGTTCGCCAGTGGCAGTTCGATCCGGTGGTGGTGGATGGCGAGCCCGTGCCCCACCCCATGCAGGTCGAGATCGAGTTCGTCCTCAACGAGTAGACGGTCCCGCCGGGCCGCTCACAGTACCGGGTCATCCCGGTACAGCCAGGGGAACAGCTGACGCCGCCGCCGCGGGTCCAATGACTCCATCACGCGGATGTTACGCGCCGGGATGGACGCGGGATCGTCCAGCGAATCCACTGCGGCAGCGACGCTGGCCTCGCGCAAGATATGCAGCAGGGGCACCGGCGAGCGGTTGGTGAGGTTACCCGCATCTTCGGGTCCGGTTCCGGCGAACCGGTATCCGGGATGGAAGCTGGCCACCTGGAACCGATCCTGCCAGCCCCCTTCCTCCAGCAGCAGGTCGACAAGTGCCAACAACTCGTTGAAGGCGTCGAAGCCGCCTGGCAGTTGCGGCAAGGCCAGCAAGGTCGTCTCGGTGTCTGCGGCATCGGAGGCGGCCAGCATCGTCAGCTCCTCCTGCAGATCAGCCAGCGCGTCCTCTTCCGTTGCCGCTTCGCTGATCCTCAACCGCAGTCGTCCCTCCGCCACGGCTCGTGCGGCGAACGGACACAGGTGGAGTCCGATCACTACCTGCTCCAGCCAGCCCATGATGTCGGTTTCCGGCTCGGCCGGGATGGGGTCGGCCATCGTCTGCTCTCCGCCACGGGCGCCTCGGTCCGGGCGCCGGGTATGAGCATAACCCGATGAGCCCGGGCCCGGAGGTATCCGGTTTCGGGGGCCGCCTCTCAGCCGGCAGCGCTGCGGCGGGCCTGCCGCTTTTGGACGTACATGTCGCTATCGGCGTCGCGCAGCAGGCTTTCCATGGAATCGTGTTTCTCCGGATCATAGGCCGCGACACCGGCGCTGTATTCGAGCCGGAAGGGCATCCTGGTATCGGCATTCCAGCGATTGACCCGGTCCTGGAGCACGGCCAGAGGCCGCCCGAGATTCTCCCGTGGCGTACCGGTCAGCAGAGCGCAGAATTCGTCGCCGCCCAGCCGGGCGATCAGGTCGGACTCCCGGTAGACGCACTTGAGGATGCCGGCCATTTCCACCAGGGCCCAGTCGCCGGTGGCGTGTCCGTGACGGTCGTTGATCTCTTTGAACCGGTCAAGGTCCACGGCCAGCATGCAGGCCGGTTGCCCGGCCCGGCGGCAGGCGGCCAGGGCCTGGGCGCCGATGATCTTGAATCCCCGACGGTTGGTCAGCCCGGTCAGTTCGTCGACGGTGGCCAGTGCGATGCTCGCGATCTCCCGCTCCACCATCTGGGCAAGGTCTCGCAACATGATCTTGTCGTCGTCGCTCAGCTCCCGCGGCCGGCGATCGATGATGCAGAACGTACCGATCCTGCTACCGTCCGGGGCCCGGATCGGACAACCCGCATAGAAGCGGATATCCGGATCGTTGACCACCAGGGGGTTGTCGCAGAAGCGTTCGTCCAGCGGAGCATTGGGGACGACCATGGTCTCGTTTCCGAGGATAGTGTGGCCGCAGAAGGACACGTCGCGGGGCGTCTCGTCTGCCTCGAGGCCCTGCCGGGATTTGAACCACTGACGATCCGTATCCACCAGGCTGACCAGGGCGATCGGCACATCGAACAGGCGCTGGGCCATCCGGGTCATGCGGTCGAAGCGTTCGTCGGGGCACGTATCGAGCAGGTCGAGGGCCCGCAGCTGCAGCAAGCGGCTCTGTTCGTCCGCTGGCATCGGAGGCTTGATCATGGCAGGTGGTTCCTTTCCCGGAGTCGTCCGTCACTCATATTTATCGGCCCCGCTGGATCCGACTTTAGGTGGGATTGCCGGGGTACGGCCTGCCATGGCTGCCGGAGATTGAGATAATCCGGGCCGATCGCGTCCGACGGCCAGTACGTGCCGCCGGCAGTGTCACCCGGAGATTCGCCCGTGAGATTAACGCTGTCCGTCTGGATCGTCCTTTACCTGTTGGCACTGCCGCTGATTGCCGCCGCGCTGGACCTGGGTCTTTCCGCGACGCTGCTGGCCCTGTTCTCGGGCCTCGGCGCCTTCTGGTGGCAACGCCTGAAGCGGCTGTTGCGCCCGGAACAAGGGCCGGAGTTCCGGCTGGATACGATCTCCGCCAGCCATTTCGTGGAGAAGGTCCGCTGGTCTCTGGACCGCCTGGGCGTGAACTACGTGGAGATCCCGGACGCCGGGGCCCTGGGCGTGTTCACCGAGGGCCGGACGGTGCCCAGATTGAAGATCCGGACAGGGTCGATGGTCTCCTCCATCGGCAACTCGCCGGATATCCTCCGCTATCTGTGGGGCCGTTATGGGCGGATCGAGCCCCGCGCCGCCTTTCTCGAGCCGGGCGAAGAGGCCCTGGCGCTCGAGCGTCAGCTGGACGGCTACGGTCTTGACCTCCAGCGCTGGGTCTACGATCACATCCTCCCGGACCGGTCTTTGACGCTACAGCTCTGGGGCGCCAATGATCCGACTCTGCCTGGATGGCAGCGCTGGCTCGAGCGGGCTCTGTTCCCGCTGCTCAGGGCCCTGATCCGCAGGTCATTCCGTCTGTCACCCGGGACTCGTCAGCGGGTGGTGGCCAATATCGAGGGCTGTCTGCAGACCATGGAGAAACGTCTGAGTGATGGCCGCGCCAATCTGCTGGGCGGGCCGGAATCGAGCTTTGTCGATCTGACGCTGGCCTCTCTGTCCGGGTTGTGGGTGATCCCGCCCGAGTATGGCGGAGGCCGGGCTGAGGGCGTCCGCGCCGACCTGGCTGCTCTCCCCGACGGCATGCTCGCGGACCGGCAGCGCTGGCTGCATGACTATCCCCGGGTCTCGGCGCTGGTCCAGCGGCTTTACCGCGAGGAACGCGTGGTACCGGCGCCGTTAGCCTGAG
>CBDTYJ010000070.1:0-10580 GCA_965364575.1 uncultured Gammaproteobacteria bacterium | reverse complement strand
ACACGCGTCTGGTGGTCTACAGGGACGAACTGGACAAAACCGTCGGCATCCTGCACCTGCGGTCGATCCTGGCGGATCTGGCCGAAGGGGGGTTAACGGTCGAGGCCCTCGAATCCCATGTGCGCGATGCTTACTTCGTCCCCGAGGGCACGCCCCTGCACCGGCAGCTGCTGAATTTCCAGCGCGCCAAGCGGCGGGTCGCGCTGGTCGTCGACGAGTACGGCGACATCCAGGGGCTGGTGACCATGGACGATATCCTCGAGGAAATCGTCGGCGAGTTCACCACCGATCCGGCCGATCTCTATCGGGACATCCAGCCCGCCGACGACGGTAGCTACGTGGTCCAGGGCAGCGCCAATATCCGCGAACTCAACCGCACCATGGGCTGGAGCCTGCCGACCGAGGGTCCGAAGACCGTCAACGGCCTGATCCTGGAGCAGCTGGAGACCATCCCGGACGCCGGCGCCAGCCTGGTGGTGGGGGGATTCACCATGAAGATCCTCCAGGCCTCCGGTAACGCCATCAAGGCGGTGCGGGTCTATCCCGACGCGGCTGGCTCCGAGGCCGGGCCATAGCGGGCAGACCGGTGCCTAGAACATGGCCGTGATGGCATCCTGGAGACGGCTGACCGCCACCACCTCCAGCCCATCGATCGGCTGTCGCGGGGCATTGGCCGCCGGCACCAGAACGCGGCGGAAACCCTGCTTGGCCGCCTCGCGCAAACGCTCCTCGCCGAACGGAACCGGGCGGACTTCGCCGGCCAGACCCACCTCGCCGAATGCCGCCACGTCACGCGGCACGGCACGATCCCTTAGACTCGCCAGGGCGGCAAACAGGACAGGCAGATCCGCGGCCGTCTCGGCCACCCGCACGCCCCCGACCACGCTGACGAATACGTCCTGGTCGTGCATGGCGATGCCCGCATGGCGATGGAGCACGGCGAGCAGCAGGGCCAGCCGCCCCTGATCCAGACCGACCGCCACCCGCTTCGGGCTGCCGCCAAAGCTGTCGTCCACCAGCGCCTGCACCTCCAGCAGAAGCGGCCGGCTCCCCTCTCGCGCCACCATCACCACGCTGCCGGTGACCGGCCCGTCGTGGCCGGAAAGGAAGATCGCAGAGGGGTTCCGGACCTCGCGCAGCCCGTCGTCGGTCATGGCGAATACGCCGATCTCGTTGGCTGCGCCAAAGCGGTTCTTGACTGCCCGGACGATGCGCATGCGGCTGCCCGGATCGCTCTCGAAATAGAGCACGGTGTCGACCATGTGTTCGAGCACGCGCGGTCCGGCGATGACGCCCTCCTTGGTCACGTGTCCGACCAGGAACACGGACACGCCGGTCTGCTTGGCGAACCTGACGAGCCGCGCGGTGCACTCGCGCAACTGGCCGACTGCGCCCGGTGCAGAATCGATAGCCTCGCTGTAGACGGTCTGTATCGAGTCGACGATCATCACCCCGGGACGCAGGCTGTCGGCCCGTTCCAGCAGGGTCTCGAGACAGGTCTCGGACAGCACCTGCAAATGCTGTCCATCGAGGCCGAGGCGATGCGCACGGAGCGCCACCTGTCGCAGGGACTCCTCACCGGTGACGTAGAGCGCCGGTACCTGGCTGGCCAGGCGGGCGGCCGCCTGCAGCAGCAAAGTCGACTTGCCGATCCCGGGGTCACCGCCGAGCAGCACCACCGAGCCCGCCACCAGGCCCCCTCCCAGGACCCGGTCCATCTCCTCGACGCCGATCCTGATCCGGGTCTCGGACGGGTCCTCGCCGACTTCGCCCAGCAGGCGCGGGGCCTCCCCCGCATATCCGCCCCGCCGGGCCGTCGCGCGGGCTGCGCCGGCGCTCTGCTCCAGCGTGTTCCAGGCCTCGCAGCCCGGGCACTGGCCCTGCCAGCGCAGCACCTGGGCACCGCAGTCCCGGCAGACGAAAACAGAGCGTTGCTTGGCCATTCTGGTACCTGGATCACGGACACGGAATTGCCCGGCAAGGCAACTTTACCGTTGGATAAGGGTGCTGTCTGCCCCGCCCTCGCGCGGGCGGGTCGCTATTTCGCGTGCCGCCTTTCCACATGGTCGAGTGTCGCGCCGGCGGGCGCCGGGAGTCACGGGAACAGCCTGATGTACGGGGACTACGAAGTCATCGAAGAGATCGGCAAGGCGCCGGCGGGCAACCTGTATCGGGCCCGCCGTGCCGGCGATGGTGTCCCGGCCGTGATCAAGACGCTGCGGCTGGTGGATGATTTTGCTCCCCGCGACCAGCCGGAAGCCCGCGCCCGCTTCTTCCGGGAGGTCGAGACCGCCTCGGACCTCGATCATCCGGGGATCCGTCGGATCCTCGACTCCGGCGAGACCGGGGGGGTGGCGTGGGTAGCCATGGAAGAACTCGCCGGCAGCCCATTGGAGGCCTACGCGGACCGCTCCCCGGCGCTGGAACCCGCCGAGATCATCGAACAGATCGCCCTGACTGCGGACGCGCTTCACTATGCCCACGGTCGCGGCGTCGTACACCGGGATATCAGCCCCGCAAAGATCATCTACGATCGGGACCGGGGATACAGCAAGATCACGGATTTCGGCTTTGCCCGCCTGGCACAATCGGGGCATACCACCGTCCGTCTCCTCCATGGCAAACTGTCTTTCAAATCGCCGGAGGATCTGGCTGGAAAGCCGGTAACATTCGCTTCAGACCTGTTCTGTCTTGGTGTTACCCTATACCAGCTTCTGACCGGCGAGCTGCCGTTCAAGGGAGACTCCATGGTAGGGCTCATGCAGAGCATCCTGCACGACACTCATGTCGCGCCCTCGATCTACAGGGAGGATCTGGCGCCGGCTGTCGACTCGGTAGTCGAGCGGGCCCTGCGCAAGGACCCGGGGAAACGATTCGGCTGCGGCGCTGAGATGGCCGAAGCCCTACGCGCCTGCGCGGGCGCCGAGGCTGCATGAGCGAGAAGACGGCGAGATACCCGAGCCTCAAGGGCAAGATCAAGGTGGTCCGCTGCAGCGATACAGGCCGGGTACGCGATCACAATGAAGACGCCGTGATCTCGGACATGGACATCGGGCTGCTGGCGCTGGCCGATGGCATGGGCGGCTACAATGCCGGTGAGGTCGCCGCCGAACTCGCCGCCAACACCGTCAACAAGCTCATGCGAGAGGCCTCAGCGCGACAGGACCGCGGCGAGACAGACTCCGAGAGCGGTCTCATGCGTCAGACTATCGCGCTGCGCAATGCGGTCGCCCGGGCCAACAAGATCATCTGGCAGACGGCCCAGACCCAGCCCAACTGCCAGGGTATGGGCACGACCCTCGCCAGCTGCATGTTCTTCGACGACCGGGTCTCCATCGCTCACGTCGGAGACTCGCGGGTCTACCGGCTCCGGAACGACCGGTTCGAGCAGCTCACCCTGGATCATTCCCTGCTTCAGGAACTGGTGGATCGGGGCTTCTACTCGAGGGAAGAGGCGCTGAGGTCCACCAACAAGAATTATGTAACACGGGCGCTGGGCGTCGAAGCCTCGGTGGATGTGGAGGTTCAGGAAGAGACGGTGGAGCCGGGCGACATTTACATGCTCTGCTCCGACGGTCTGACCGATATGGTCGAAGATGAAGATATTCATTTAACTATCAGTACTTTTAGTGCTAATCTTCAGACCGTTGCTGAGCAGCTCGTGGAGCTCGCGAACGAAAACGGTGGTCGTGATAACGTTACGGTCGCCCTGGCGGAGGTGACGGGCTCCTTCGCCGCGAGAAACGGATTTATCGGCCGCTTGAAGTCCTGGCTCGGTTGACAGGGCGGGCGGCACAGGCAGCAGGAACGGAAAGACCCATGGCAAGACTCGTACTCAGCCTCGACGGCCAGGTGCTCGCCGAATACAACATGAGCAAGGAACGCTACACGGTTGGCCGGCTCCCGGACAACGATGTCCGCATCGACAATCCCGCCGTCAGCGGCCATCACTCGCTGATCATCAATATCCTCAATGACTCCTTCCTCGAGGATCTGAACAGCACCAACGGCACATACGTCAACGGCAAGCTGATCAAGAAGCACGCGCTGCAAAACGGCGATCTGATCACCATCGGTCATCACCAGCTGCGATTCGTCGACCAGCAGGTGGACGATGTCGATCAGGACGAATTCGAGAAGACCATGGTCATCAACCCGCGCTCCCAGGACCGGGCGGCGCTGGACCAGGTCAAACAGGCGGTCAATGCCGCGTCTGGCGGCAACGGCGCAGCCAGCCTGCGGGGCACACTGCCCACCGCCAAGCTCCAGGTCCTGACCGGCCAGTTTGCGGGGCGAGAGCTCAATCTGGTCAAGGCTCTGACGACCCTGGGTCAGACCGGCGGCCACGTGATCGCCGTCACCCGGCGACCCGACGGCTACTACGTGGTGCGCGTGTCCGGTCCGGACGGCGGAGATCGGCTGCCCCAGGTCAACGGCCGCGAAGTCGGAGCCAAGGCTCAGCTGCTGGAAGACAGTGACGTGATCGAACTGGCGGGCGTCAAGATGGGATTCTTCAACACCTGAGATTCCTCCCGGCTCCCGGGCCGGATCAGACCTCGCGCATCGCGACCCGCCGGGTGACACCGCACAGCAATTCGTAGGGGATCGTGCCGGCTATCCGCGCCAGCGTCTCCACCGGCAGGCCATCGCCCCACAACAGCACTTCGTCGCCGACCCTGGCGCCCGGCGCGTCCCGGAGGTCGATCGTGATCATATCCATGGAGATCCGGCCGACGAGCCGGCCGTCCGCGTCGCCCACGCGAACCGGCGTGCCGTTACCAAGAGCCCGGGGATAGCCGTCGCCATAGCCGATGGCGGCGACACCGATGCGGGTGGGCACCGGCGCAGTCCAGGCGCCGCCGTAGCCGACCCGCGCGCCCGCGGCCACTGTCTTGATGGCGATCAGTTCGGTGACCAGCGTCATCACCGGGCGCAGACCCAGGTCGGCGCCACTGCCGTCGGCGAACGGGGACACTCCATAGAGGCCGATCCCCGGCCGCACCCAGTCTGCCCGGGACTCCGGCCAGGCCAGCATGCCGGCAGTATTGGCGATGGTCCGCTCGCCGGGCAGACCGTTGACAGCCGCGGCGAAGGTTTCGAGCTGCGCGGCAGTGGTGGCATCTGCGGGATCGTCGGCATTGGCCAGATGGGTCATCAGAAAGACCGGCCCCTCGACCGCCGGGCAGACCTCCAGACGGGCGAGCAGCGCCCCGGCGGCGGAAGGATCGAATCCCAGCCGGTTCATGCCCGTGTCCAGCTTCAGCCAGACCGGGAATCGGGCGCTGCCGGAGACAGACTCGAGCATCTCGATCTGTCCGGGGGCGTGGACCACCAGCTCCAGCCCGAGCCGGGCGGCGAGCCCCAACTGCTCGGCGTGGAACAGTCCCTCCAGCAGGATGATGCGGTTGCCGAGGCCGGCATCCCGGATGGCCGCGGCCTCTTCCAGCCGGGCGACGGCGAACGCATCGGCTTCCTCGAGCGCCCGGGCCACGGGCACGATTCCGTGGCCGTAACCGTCGGCCTTGATCACGGCCATGACGCGGGCGTCAGCCGCGCCGCGCAGGGTGCGCAGATTGGCCCTGAGAGCCGCGCTATCGATGGTCGCCCGTGCGGCCCGGTTCACCCGTAGGCCTCATCCCCGAAGTCTTCCGGCAGATAGTTCTCGAACTTGGTGTACTCGCCCAGGAAGGTGAGATGCACCTCGCCGATCGGGCCGTTGCGCTGCTTGGCCACGATGATGTCGGCGATGCCCTTGCGCATGGTCTCTTTGTTGTAGACCTCGTCGCGATAGATAAAGGCGATCAGGTCCGCGTCCTGCTCGATGGCGCCGGATTCTCGCAGGTCGGACATCACCGGCCGCTTGTCGGTGCGCTGCTCGACGCTGCGGTTGAGCTGGGACAGGGCGACGATCGGCACCCTCAATTCCTTCGCCAGGGCCTTGAGTGAACGGGAGATCTGCGACAGCTCCGTGGCCCGGTTCTCGGTGTTGCCGGAGACCTGCATGAGCTGGATGTAGTCCAGCACGATCAGTCCCAGCCCGTGCTCCCGCGCCAGCCGCCGCGAGCGGGCGCGGATCTCGGTCGGGTTCATGGCCGGTGTATCGTCGATGAAGATCTTGGCCTCGGACATGATGGTCACGGCGGCATTGATGCGATGCCAGTCCTCGTCGGAGAAATTGCCGGTGCGAAGATGGGACTGGTTGACCCGCCCCAGCGACGAGATCATCCGGAAAGAGAGCTGTTCCGCCGACATCTCCATGGAGAAGATGGCGACCGGCTTCTTGCCGCTGATGGCCGCGTGCTCGGCGATGTTCATGGCGAAGCTGGTCTTGCCCATGGACGGGCGTCCGGCGACGATTACCAGGTCGCCAGGCTGCAGACCGGCGGTCATCTTGTCCAGATCGTCGAATCCGGTCGGAGTACCTGTGATATGGCCATCGGAGGTGTAGAGCTCGTCCAGCCGGTCGATGGTACCGGGGAGGATTTTGCGCAACTCGACGAAGCCCGAGCCTCGGCGCTGACCCCGCTCGGCGATCTCGAACACCCGGCGCTCGGCCTCGTCGATCAGATCGTTGGCGTCACGACCATCGGCCCCGGCGGCGCTGGAAGCGATCTCGCCGCCGACGCTGATCAGCTCACGGAGCATCGCGCGTTCACGCACGATGTTGCCATAGGCGACGATGTTCGCGGCGCTGGGGGTGTCCTTGGCCAGCTGGCCGAGATAGGCGAGACCGCCGGCGCCTTCGAGCTCACCGCGGCGGGTCAGGAACTCGGAGACCGTGACCGCATCACAGGGCTGGCCGCGCTCCGCCAGCTCGCCGATGGCGCCGAAGATCAGGCGGTGATCGCGCCGGTAGAAATCCTCGGCGGCGACGATGTCTGCGACCCGGTCCCAGGCGCTGTTGTCGATCATCAGCCCGCCGATCACGGACTGTTCCGCCTCCAGCGAATGAGGCGGAACCCGGAACGCCTCGGTACCGGTGAAGGGGGATTCCTGTGTTGAGGCTACGCCGGCCACTGGGTGTTACCGCCTGCTCCTAACGAACCCCGACGATAACACACGCCGGGCGGTCGGGAAGCGGGCCCGGACCGCGCCTGTTATTCCTGTTCAGGGCTGCCCTCTTCCACGGCCACGGTGATCGGCAAATCCACCGAAACGTCCGCATGGAGATGGACCTCGATCGTGTGTTCACCGAGCACGCGGATGGGACCGTCGGGCAGCCGCACTTCGCTGCGCTCCAGCTCGACTCCGACGGCGGTCGCGGCTTCGGCGATGTCGATGGTCCCCACCGATCCGAACAGTTTGCCTTCCTCTCCGGCCTTGGTGTGGATCACGAGTTTGAGCTCGCGGACCTTTTCGGCCCGGGCCTCGGCGGCGGCCAGCTCCTCAGCCGCCTTGGCCTCGAGCTCGGCACGGCGAGCCTCGAACGCAGCCAGGTGCTCTTCGGTGGCGGCCGTAGCCTTGCCCTGCGGGATCAGGTAGTTACGGCCGTAGCCCGGACGCACTTTCACCTTGTCGCCGATACCGCCGAGATTCTCGACCTTCTCAAGCAGAATTACTTCCATCTGTCCTTAACCGGGACCAGTCCCGGACCTCCGTCTTGCAAAACTCCGTCACGAACCCGGCTGGCCGCGACCCCTGATTTCGATCCAATTGTCCACCACGCCCAGCGATGCCAGCAGCGGCCCGGCGATGCCCATCATGAAGACCAGCAGCACGTATACCACGCCGATGATCCCCGGCGGCCAGCGCCGGCGCGCCGCCATATCGTGTATCGATGCCAGACCCTGCAGCGACAGCCCGGCAGTCATCACCGCCAGCAGACTGCCGAACACCAGCTGCCCGCTCAAAAGCAGGGCGACCATCATCACCACGGCCAGCCCGGCCAGGACCCGGCCCACACGCAGCGACCGGAATGCGGAGCCGAATGCGCCAGGGCTCACCAGCGCCGCATGCAGGCTCATGCCGATAAACAGCGCCAGCAGCGCCGCGATCATCACTGATCCTGCGACGGCACCGGGCAGGATCCCGATCATCACCTGCATCACCTCGTCGCCGGCGCCGCTGTCCGAAATAAACGGTTGCAGCCCCTCCATCAATCGGCCCGCCCATCCGCCGTTGCCCTGACCCAGGCTCGCGCCGAGCAGACCCGCCAGCAGCAGACCGCCGACCATCGCCACCTGGACGCACAGGCTCAGCGACCCGGATCTCCGCAGAAGACCAGCCAGCGCCACCGCGGGCGCCCACAACACCAGGGCGGCAAACAAGGTGGCGGCAGCGGGCGACCCCCCCAGGCGTCCGGCCACCAACAGCACCAGTGCGGCGACGGCCGTGGCACCCCAGCCGGCCCAGGCGCCTCGCTTGAGGGCGGTCAATACCAGCAATCCTGAACCGAGGATCCCCAACAACGGGATCAGGGCCAGGGCCCCGGCAAAAATCCCTGCCCGGTAATCCCGTCCGGTGACCCACTCCGCGAACTGCTTCATGGGATCAGCAACCGGATCGACACCGGCCGTCAGTGACGGTCGGTGTAGGGCAGAAGCGCCAGATAGCGGGCCCGCTTGACGGCGGTGGCCAGCTGTCGCTGATAGTTCGACTTGGTCCCGGTGATCCGGCTGGGCACGATCTTGCCGGTCTCGGTGATGTAATTCTTCAGGGTAGCGAGATCCTTGTAATCGATCTCCTTGACCCCTTCTGCGGTGAATCGGCAGAACTTTCTGCGGCGGAAATAACGAGCCATCTTTCGTCGTCCTCTGAATGCAGTCCGGTGAGCAGGCGTCAGGCCGAAGCGGCCTTGTCGGCGCTGTCCTTGCCTTCGGAATCGTCCGCGGCCGGCGCGGCCTCCTCGGCGCTTTCCTGGCTGGCGGAATCGTCCGCGGCGCGGGTTTGTTCGGCGCGGTCGTCGTCATCGCGATCGCTCCGGCGATCCTTGTCGTCGCGGTCGTCGCGGCGGCGAGCGCCACGCTCCTCCGACTCACCGCTCTTGGCCATGGGCGAAGCTTCGGTCACGGCCTCGTCGCGGTGGATCACCAGATGACGCAGGACCGCATCATTGAACCGGAAAGTGCCCAGCAACTCGTCCAGCGCGCTCTTGCTGCACTCGACGTTGAACAGAACGTAGTGGGCCTTGTGGATCTTGTTGATCGGGAAGGCGAGCTGCCGCCGGCCCCAGTCTTCCTGGCGATGGATCTTGCCACCGTCGGTCTCGATGAGACCGCGATAACGTTCGATCATCGCCGGGACCTGTTCGCTCTGATCCGGATGGACCAGGAATACGATTTCGTAGTGACGCATGTTTTCCCCTTTCGGTTTGTAGCCACCCGCTGGCGTCAGCCACGGTGCAGCAAGGAGTCGGGTTGTCGTCCCCGGCTGGGCGGAGCCCGATCCGGAGCCGGTGAATGGTACTGGAGCGCAATGCTCCAGGCAAGCTCGGCTAGGGGCTCCGCTTCCGGGAAGCCAGGGCAAAATACAGACACACGCCTGCGGCCACGGAGACATTGAGGCTGGCGATGTGACCGGTCATGGGCAGACGCAGCAGCAGGTCGCAGTGCTCCCGGGTGAGCCGTCGCAGGCCTTTCCCCTCCGAGCCCATCACCAGAGCCAGCGGCCCGCACAAATCGGCCTGGAACAGGTCCACGGGTCCCTCGCTGTCGGTCCCCACGCATCGGATCCCTCTGCCGGCCAGCATGCGCAGGGTCCGGGCCAGGTTGGTGACGCGCACGAACGGCACTGTCTCCGCGGCGCCGCTGGATACCTTCCGCGCCGTAGCATTGAGGCCCGCCGCCCGGTCCCGGGGCGCGATGACGGCGTGCACGCCCGTCGCGTCCGCGGTTCGCAGGCAGGCGCCCAGATTGTGGGGATCCTGCACGCCGTCCAGGATCAGCAACAGGGGCGGCTCGGCAGCCGCCGCCAGCCGGTCCAGCAGGGCTTCCAGCTCCTGCTCTCCGACGGCGGGCCGCGGCCGGATGCGGGCCATCACCCCCTGATGGACTGCGCCGGCGCTGGCCCGGTCGATGACCCCGCGTTCGACACTCAGCGGTTTCAGGCCCGCTTCGGCGGCCAGTCCGACCAGGGCCTGCAACCGCTGATCGCTGCGGTCCCGATCCACGCTCAGCTCCAGGATCCGTTCCGGCGCAGTTCGCAGCAGATGGGAGACGGCGTGCAGGCCGAACACCAGGCCCTCATCCCCGTCCGTTTTATGACCTGCCCGATGACGGCGACTCATGGCTAGATCGGCCGGCTCAGCGCTTGCGCCGCCGCCGGCCCTGCCGGGGGGGCGTACCCGACTCCGCCACCGGGTCGAAGTCGATCTTGCGGCTGTCCAGGTCGACCCGGGCCACGCGGACCCGGATGCTGTCGGAGAGCTGCCACGATTGCCCGCTGCGCTCTCCCACCAGCGATCGCCGGACCGGGTCCCGGCGGAAATAGTCCGAACCCAGCGAACTGACGTGGACCAGACCCTCGATCTGCAGATCGGGGATCTGCACGAACAGGCCGAAGTCCATTACGCCCGTCACCAGCGCGTCGAATTCCTCGCCGATCTTCGACTGCATGAACTCGCACTTGAGCCAGTCCAGGGC